>MNEG01000105.1 GCA_001917585.1 Candidatus Rokubacteria bacterium 13_1_40CM_68_15 | reverse complement strand
CAACATCGGCGTGTTCGACCGCAGCGCCCAGCTCCCCACGGGCGGATCTCTGGAGCAGGCGGACGGGACGGCATGGATGGCGTTCTACTGCCAGAACATGATGGAGATCGCCCTCATTCTCACCGAGTACGATCCGATGTACGAAGAGATCGCCTACAAGTTCGCCGAGCATTTCGTGTGGATCTCCTACGCGATGGACCGCATCGGCGAGCATCAGGACGAGATGTGGGATGAACAGGACGGATTCTTCTATGATCTGCTGCGGCTGCCCGACGGCCAGGCGATGCGTTTGAAGGTGCGGTCGCTGGTGGGGCTCCTACCGCTGTGTGCGTCGACGGTGTTCGAGGGGGATGCGGTCACTCGCTATCCGAAGCTGATGGAGATGCTCGCCCTGTTCCGGAAACGCCATCCCCAACTCGTGTCCCATGTGGCCCCGACCAGCGAGGGGTTCGTGGGCTACAAGGGACGGCGTCTCTTGTCGATCCTCAACAAGCAGAAGCTGGAGCGAGTGCTCGCCTACATGCTCGACGAGAACGAGTTTCTCGGGCCCCACGGTATTCGCTCGCTCTCGCGGCATCACCTGGAGCATCCGTTCGTGTTTCACGTCGGCGGCCAGGAATACAAGGTCCAGTACCTGCCGGGCGAATCGAATACCGGAATGTTCGGAGGCAACTCCAACTGGCGGGGCCCCGTCTGGATGCCCGTCAACGCGCTGCTGATCCGCGCGCTCCTGAACCTCTATAGCTTCTACGGCGATGACTTCAAGGTGCAGTGTCCGACCGGGTCGGGGCCGTACATGACGTTGTTCGAAGTGGCCCGAGAAATCTCCCACCGGCTGGCCGGTACCTTCCTGCGCGACGCCAAGGGACGGCGGCCGGTCTACGGAGGGACCGCCACGTTCCAGGACGATCCGCACTGGCGCGATCTGATCCTCTTCTATGAATACTTCCACGGTGACAACGGAGCGGGGCTCGGCGCCAGCCACCAGACGGGGTGGACCGGTACCATCGCTCGTCTGCTCGACCTGTTCGGGCGTGTCGAGGCCAGAGACGTGGAGATGGAACTCGGGCAAGTTTCGGCCCGCCTCGTGAAAGAGCAGGTGGGTGGAGAAAAGATGGGCGGGAACTAAGGATCTTCTACCACCGCGCGCTGGACGCCGGACGGCGGCAACCCCCGGGGACCGCTCGGAGGCGCGTCGGCCTGCGCGAGTACGGGCGTCCTGGCCCAGCGCTACGTGCGGGAGTTCGGCGACGAGTGGCTTCGCGGGGCGCGCCGGCGGACGAGCCGCCGGTGGGGAGCGCCGACATCCAGACCTTTGCGGACCTGGGCAATAGCTTCGAGCTCGTCCGGAGCATGCGCGTGGTGCCATTCACGAGGGACACGGTGCTCCAACTCGCCAGCGTGAGACCCAGATTTCAGGGACAGTTCTTCAACCTGCGCTCGGACCCCTTCGAGCAAGCTGACAATCACACCCTGGGTTACGACCGCTGGATGGCCGAGCACTTCTTCTTGATGGTGCCGGCGCAACAGTACGTCGGGCAGTTCCTGGGCACATTCAAGGAATTCCCGCCACGCCAGAAAGTCGGCAGCTTCGGGATCAACCAGGTGCTGGAAAACCTGACGAAAGGCGCCGGTGACAGGTGACGCCGCGCCGCTAGCGGAGAAAGACGCAAGGCTTCGGTGAACGCCAAGAGGAGGACACACGGATGAAACGCTCTGTCGTGAGAACACTGAGTTGCGCCGCCGTGCTCGTCATACTGGCGGCATCGACGCTCGACACTGCCGCGCTGGCCGGCGAGCTGGTGGGCGTCACGCTGGCCGACACGCTCAAGGCCGGCGAGAAGACGTTGAAGCTGAACGGGCTGGGCCTCAGAAAAAAGTCGATGTTCAAGGTCTACGTGGGCGGGCTCTATCTGGAATCGCCCTCGAAGGACGCGGGCGCGATCCTCGCGTCCGACCAGGCGAAGGCCATCCAGTTGCATTTCCTGCGCGACCTGACGAAGGCGCAGCTCGTCGAGGCCTTTCGGGAAGGCTTCGAGGCCAACGCGAAGGACAAGGCGGCTCAGAAGGCCGCTTTCGACAAGATGCTCGCGCTCGTTCCCGACGTGAAGGAAGCCAGCACGCTGACGTTTACCTACCTACCTGGGAAAGGCACAACGCTGCAGGTCGGAGACAAGGAGCTGGGTGTCTTCGATGGGAAGGGGTTCGCGGACGCGGTCTTCTCGATCTGGCTGGGTTCCAAGCCGCCATCTGAGGACCTGAGGAAAGGGATGCTCGGCTGATGGCCCGGCTATGGGGCGGAGAGGTACACGAGCCCATGAAAGCCACGGACGACACGGCAATGCTGACCCCGCCCGAGGCGTGGGCCGGGGTGCCCCCCGACTTCTCGCTGGTGCTGGGGGGACCGCTCTACCAGCTCCTTCTGCGCACCCGGATGGCGCGGCCCCCGCTCGACCTTCTCCATCGGCGGATGGCGATCCTCGCCCTCGTCGCGTGGCTGCCCTTGCTCGCCCTCTCGGTGCTCGAGGGACATGCCCTGGGCACGGGAGTGGCGGTCCCGTTCCTCCATGACGTCGAAGCCCACGTGCGCTTCCTGGTCGCACTGCCGCTCCTGGTTCTGGCCGAAATGGTGGTTCACGCGAGGATCAGGCCCGTGGCCGGACAGTTTCTCGGGCGAGGGCTCATCTCCGGCGAGGCGCGCCCGCGCTTCGCCGCCATCGTGGCCTCGGTGATGCGGCTCCGCAACTCGGTCGCCCTCGAGGTGTTCCTCGTCGTGTTCGTGTACACCGTCGGCCTCTACGTCTGGCGGCAGCAGCACGTGCCTTTGGCGGCGACCTGGTTCGCGTCCGCGACGGACTCGGGGCTGCGGCTCACGTGGGCGGGGTCGTGGTACGCCTGGGTCAGCATCCCGATCTTCCAGTTCCTCCTCCTGCGCTGGTACTTCCGGCTGTTCCTGTGGACCCGGTTCCTCTGGCAGGTCTCGCGGCTCGAGCTCCGCATTGTCCCCACGCACCCCGATCGCGCTGGCGGCCTCGGCTTCCTCGCTGGGAGCCCGGCCGCCTTTGCGCCCGTGCTCGTGGCGCAGAGCGCGCTGCTCGCGGGCGCGATCGCCGGGCGCATCTTTTTCGAGCGCGCAGCATTGCCGGACTTCAAGCAGGAGATCGCCGGGGCCGTCGTGATCCTGGTGCTCCTCGTGCTGGCTCCGCTCTTCCTGTTCATGGGCCATCTGATCCACGCTCGGCGGCGGGGGCTCGCGGAGTACGGCGCCCTGGCCAGCCGCTACGTGATGGACTTCGATCGCAAGTGGGTCCGCGGCGGCGCGCCGGCAGACGAGCCCCTGATGGGCAGTGCCGACATCCAGTCGCTCGCGGACCTGGGCAACAGCTTCGAGGTGATCCGGGGGATGCGCCCCTTCCCGTTCGGGAGGGAGGCCGTGATCCAGATCGTCGTCACGGTGGCCCTGCCTTTCCTCCCGCTCCTGCTGACCATGTTTCCTCTCGAGGAGTTGCTGACGAAGCTCGTGAAGGTTCTTCTCTGATGGGCCCGAGCACCGCGGCCGTCGCGAGCGATGAAGCAGTTCAACCCCGACGGTAGCTGGAAGAAGGTCTGAGGCCTGGGAGATCCGACTACTGTGCGGGGCGACGGATGTCGAGCTTGCGCATGCGGTTGCGCAGTGTGCTGGGGCGCAGTCCGAGGCGGTCGGCCGCTTTGCCGCGGCCCTGGATGGCCCAGCCACACCGGTCCAGGACGCCGATGATGTGAGCGCGCTCGGCCGCCGACAGCTCCTCGACGCCGCCGCCTGCCCGGTCCCGCGCCCCGCGCACCGCGCCGCCGACGCCGAGCGCTTCCTCGATCCGCAGCGTGGGACCCGTCGAGAGGATGAGCGCGCGGTCGATGATGTTCTGCAGCTCCCGGACGTTGCCTGGCCAGTCGTAGGCGACCAGCGCGTCCATGGCCGCCTTGGGGATGTCCTTCACGAGCCGTCCCAGCTCGCGCTGGCGCGACTGGATGAAGTGCCAGACCAGCAGCGGGATGTCGTCACGCCGGTCGCGCAGGGCCGGTACCTCGATGGGAAAGACGCTCAGGCGGTAGTAGAGGTCGGCGCGGAAGCGCCCCTCGCCGAGCGCCGCCTTCAGATCCCGATTCGTGGCGGCGATGACGCGCACGTCCACTTTGTGGAGTCGCGAGGAGCCGAGGCGCTCGATCTCACCCCCCTGGAGGGTGCGGAGCAGCTTGCCCTGGAGGGCAGGCTCGAGGTCGCCGATCTCGTCCAGGAAGAGCGTGCCGCCGTCGGCCAGCTCGAAGCGGCCCGCGCGTGCCTGGGTCGCCCCGGTGAAGGCGCCCTTCTCGTGTCCGAACAACTCGCTCTCGATCAGGCTCGGGGGCAGGGCGGCGCAGTTCACGGCGATCAGCGGCCGGGCGCTCCGGGCGCTCCCGGCATGGACTGCGCGGGCGATGAGCTCCTTGCCGGTGCCGGTCTCGCCCAGCAGCAGCACCGGCACGTCGGTGGCGGCGACCTGATCGACCTTGTGAAGCACGGCGCGGATGGCCGGGCTGCGGCCCACGACCTCCGCGTAGTCATCATTCGTGTTCTTGACCTCGGTCCGCAGGTAGACGTTCTCCGCCTCGAGGCGCTTGCGCAGGCGCTCGTTGTCCTCCAGGGCGGCGCGCAGCGCCAGGTCCGCCCGCTTGCGAGCCAGGGCGCTGCCGACGATCTGTGTGACGAGCCGCAGCCGGCCAATCGTGTCGGCATCCCAGTCGCGCTGCCGCAACCCGTCCCCGACGACCGTGGGCAACTCGTGCTCACCGGTCAGAGCGGCGAAGGACAGCTCGCCGACCACCGATTCCCCGACGATCAGCGGGCAGACCGCAAGTGACTTGATCGAGAACTCCTGAAAGGACTGTCGATCGCGGGAGGCGTCGGGCGGCAGTTCGTCCAGGCGCGAGACGATGACGGCCCCCCGGTCGCGCACGACCCGTTCGGCCACCCACGGGAAGAGGCTGACCGCGTCGTCGGACGGTATCCGGGCGATCCCTGGGCGGAACCATTCATGAGTGAGACATTCGCTCTTGCCGTCCAGAGATACCTGGGTCAGGGTGACCCGATCAGCGCCGATGACCTCGGCGACCTGAGCGACTGCCTCCTGGATCTTGCCATCCACGGCCGCGACCGGCAGATCGATGAAGGTCCGCGACAGTTGCGCGACGGCCTGGTAGAAGTCCGCTGCGCACACCGTCGCGACCTGGGCCTGGGCGGTGGTCATCGGCTTTCCGTCAGCCAGGAGCAACATCGCTCCCTCGCCCTCGAGTGAAGTCTGCTCCGAAACCAGCACGGCCATCGCGGGAGGAATTTCAGCACGGCCGACAAACCGGTCGCTATGGGACAAAGGTCGCATCCTCGCCGCCGCCACATCCCGTGGGCGGCCACTGCATGCGGCGGCCTGCCAAGACTGGCCGCAGGCCCTTCTGGACGCCGAACGACCCGGATCCTATTGAACCGGCTGGTCTGACGACCTCTCGAAGCCACGCTGCCAAGAATGGCGTCAATCCTGCGTACAGCACTTTGACGACGACGATACGCCACCACCCTTCCGTCGCACCCAGTGCGCCGGCTGGAACAGGACAGTAGGGAAGATGAGTCTTTTCTCGATCGCTGGACGGCACCGGCCGGAGGGGACGTAATGGACCTTCGCCTGAGCGTGAGCCGGGAGGCCGAGTCAACCGTGGTGCACGTGGACGGCCGGCTTGCTGTCCACGGCGTGCGCGATCTGGAGGGCACGGTCGGAGGCGCAACTGATCCCGTGATCCTGGACCTGACCAACCTCCTGTCCGCCGACGACGCCGGAGTGGCGGCGCTTCGGCTGCTGATCGGGCGCGGCGTTCAGCTGAGGGGGACGTCCCCGTACGTCTCGCTCCTACTACGCGTGGATCTGCCGCAGGGCAGGTGACAGTGAGCGTCGAGAACTGACCGCTCGTGACGGCTCAGTACGTCTGAGCGTTGACTCGCTGAGCCGCCTCCTCCCTTCGGCGAGCCTCCTCGCACCGGTGCCCACGCGCAACGCGAGGAAATCGATACATTCGCTCAGCGCGTCCGGCGGCGCGCGGCGTCGACCACGGCGGTGAAGAGCGCGCGCGCGGCGGCGTCGCGGTCGACGAGATCTTCCGGATGCCACTGCACGCCGAGCACGAACGGCTGCGCGCCGCCCATCTCGACGCCCTCGATGATGCCGTCCTCGGCCCACGCGACCTCGCGCAGCCCCGTGCCCAGCCGCTTGATCGCCTGGTGATGGAACGAGTTGACCTCGAGCTCGGTGGCGCCCACCACGGAGCCCAGGCGCGTGCCTTCGCCCATGACCTTCACACGGTGAGTCGGCTGGTGGCGGGGCGCCTTCTGGCTGTGGTCGATGGAGCTGCCGGGCTCGCTCGGAATGTCCTGGTAGAGCGTGCCGCCGAGCGCGATGTTGAGGACCTGGATCCCGCGGCAGATGGCGAGCAGAGGCACGCCGTCGTCCAGCGCCCGGCGGGTGAGACCGAGCTCGAGCTCGTCCCGCTCCGCTGACACCTCGTACACCTTCGCGTGCGGCATCTCACCGAAGTGAGCCGGATCGACGTCACCGCCACCCGTGAGCACCAGCGCATCGAGCCGCGTCCAGAGGGCCACACAGGCGGCCTCGTCGAGATGAGGAGGGAGCAGGACGGGCACACCGCCGGCGGCTTGAACCGCGCGGACGTAGGCGGCGTTCACATACGCGCGCTCGGGATGGCTGCCAAAGGTGACGGACGTCGTCAGACCGACCAACGGACGGAGAGCCATAGCCCATTGTATGATGTGGCCACCATGTCACTTGACTCCGCGTCCGCCCAGCGCTCGACACCGGCCCACACGCCTACCCACACCGTCCAGGCCATCGGTCGCTCATGGGCGGTCGCCGCCGGCCATGCGCTGGCTTCCGAGGCGGCCGCGCGCGTTCTGAGCGCCGGCGGCAACGCGATCGACGCCGGCGTGGCCGCGGGGATCACGCTCGGAGTGGTCCACCCCGACATGGTCAGTGTCGCCGGCGTGGCGCCCATCCTCGTCCACATCGCCAAAACCGGCCAGACGTGGCAGGTCTCGGGTGTCGGGCCGTACCCGCGTGTCTCGACGGTCGAGTACTTCGAGCGCCGACACGGCGGCCAGATCCCGGCGGGGTTGGCGCGGACCGTGGTGCCGGCAGCGCCGGCAGCGTGGTGCATGGCGCTCGAGCGCTGGGGCACGATGTCGTTCGCCGACGTTGCGATCGCTGCCATCGAGCACGCTGGCGAGGGCTTCCCGGTGTCGAGCTTCTCCGCCTATCAGCTCGGCGCCAACGCGGCAAAGTACTCGCGCTGGGAGACCTCGAAGGCGCTCTACCTCAAGGACGGCCGCGCGTTCCAGGCCGGGGAAATGCTCGTCCAGCGCGAGCTGGCCGACACGCTGACGCGCATGGCCGCGGCCGAGAGGCGCGCGGGTGGCGATCGCGCCGTCGGCATTCGCGCCGCGCGCGACGAGTTCTATCGCGGCGAGACGGCGAAGCGCATCGCCGAGTTCCACCGCAAGGAAGATGGCCCGCTCACGCTCGCCGATCTCGAGAGCTTCGCGGTCGATGTGGCCCCGGCCCTGATGACGACCTTCGGCCGCTGGCAGGTCGCCGCCTGTGGCTACTGGTGCCAGGGGCCGGTGCTGCTCCAGATGCTCAATATGCTGGAAGGCGTCGACCTCGCCGCGCTCGGCCACAACTCGCCCGCGTATCTGCATCGCCTCGTCGAGACCATCAAGCTCGCGTTCGCGGATCGTGATGCCTATTTCGGCGACCCGGCCTTCGTTGCGATTCCCGAAAACCTGCTGTCCAAGGCGTATGCGCGCGCCCGCCGCGCGCTGGTCGGTGATCGCGCGTGGAAGGAGATGCCGCCGCCCGGCGATCCGACGCGGATGGAGGCCTCGCGTGCCCGCGAGGTGCTCCCGGTGGCCGGGGGCTCCAGCGACTCGCTCGATACCAGCTACGTTGCCGTCGTCGACGGTGCCGGGAATGCGTTCTCGGCCACGCCGAGCGACCCGAATGCCGACTCCCCGGTCGTTGCCGGTGTCGGCTGCGTCGTGTCGCCGCGCGGCTCGCAGGGCTGGCTCGATCGCGGCCATCCCAGCGTCGTGGCGCCGGGCAAGCGCCCGCGCCTCACACCGGCGCCGGCCATGGCCTTCGAGGATGGACGGCCGCTCCCGTTCGGGACGCCGGGCGGCGATGTCCAGCAGCAGGCAATGCTCCAGGTGTTTTTGAACGTCGCCGTCTTCGGCATGCCGATCCAGCAGGCGATCGAGATGCCGCGGGTGGCCTCCCGCAGCTTCCCCGACTCGTTCTGGCCGCACGTGATGTCGCCGGGCAAGGTCGAAGCGGAGAGCCGACTGCCGCGTGAGACGCGCGACGGCCTCGCTGCGCTGGGCCACGACGTCGCGGCGTGGCCGGAGTGGGAGTGGCGCGCCGGTGCCGTGTGCGGCGTGCGCCTCAGCGCCGAGGGTGCTCGCTGGGCCGGGGCCGATCCCCGACGCGGCGCTCACCCGATCGCCCGCTAAAGATCTCGGAGGGGGGCTTCGCCCCCCTTCCGATGCCTCCCCCCAGGATCCGATTGCGCCGGCGAAGCCGGCGCCCGGCCCGTGAACCACCAGCCCAGGCCGGCCATCGTCAGGCCGAGGAGCAGCGGCACCACGTCGAGCGTCTCGAGCGCCTCGCCGAGGACGCTCTTGAGCGCAGGATCCGCCAGCATCATCTCGGCCGCCACGTAGCCGAGGATTCCGCCGCCGATCCACACGATCCACCCGAAGCGCGTCATGAGGCGCGCGAGCAGCCCGCTGCCCCAGACGACGAGGGGCAGCGAGAGCGCGATGCCGAAGACGACCAGCAGCAGATCGCCGTGGGCGGCGGCCGCCACCGCCAGCACGTTGTCGAGGCTCATCACCGCGTCGGCCACGACGATCACCCACACGGCTTCCCGCAGTGACGAGCCGGCGCGAGCGTGCTCGCGCTGGCCGCCGGCCGGTTGCCGCACGAGCTTGACGGCGATCCAGACCAGCAGGAGCCCGCCCACGAGCTGCAGGAACGGGATGCGTAGCAGAAACGTCGCCACGGTGATGAAGGCGAGGCGAAGGACGACGGCCCCCACGGTGCCCCACAGGCGCCCCAGCAATTGCTGCTTCCGCGGCAGCGTTCGCACGGCGAGCGCGATCACGAGGGCATTGTCGCCGGCCAGCGTGAGGTCGATGACGACGATACTGAGCCAGCGCGCCCAGAACTCGGGGTCCAGCACGGCGCCCATGGCGGCCCTCAACCGCCCATGAGCTTGAACAGCGCGATCACGATCTTGCCGAACACCAGGAGGGCCACGGTAATCGCCAGGCCCTCGTACTTGTTGATACGCATCCCGCGTCTCCTTGCCGGCGAGGCTCCGCGCAGGGCGGAGACTCGGCAGAGATTTCCCGTCGGTCACGGCGAAACAGGGAAGGAACGCGGGCGGGCTAGTGGTCTTCGCCGGGAGCGGACGGAGCGGGCGGCGGATCGGCGACAAGACGGATGCGCGGCGCGTGCGCGGGTCGAGCGGTCACGGCAGCACGGAGCGCGGTGGCCGCCACGACACGCTCGGCGTTGAGACGCGGCGTCGCGGCGACGTCACGTCGGCCAGCGGCCTCGGCCGGCCGGGACAGCCGGAAGCCCCCGAGGTGCAGGACCTCCTCGTCCTCCTCGAACTCCACGCCACCCGGCGTGGGCGCCACCGGCATGGCGAGATCGAGCGTACACAACAGAATCAGCACGGGGAGGAAGCGGCAGCGGGTCACGAGGAAAGTCTACACCTTCAAACCCTTGACGACGTACTCCTGGGCGAACAGCGTGACGATCAGCGCGGGCCCGATCGCCATGACGGCGGTCGCGCTCATCAGATGCCACTCGATTCCCGTCTCGTGGACGAACTGGGCCATGCGTACGGTGAGCATCGACGTGCGGCTGCCGGTGAGGATGAGCGCGAAGAGGAACTCGTTCCACGTGTAGAGCCAGGACAGGATCCCGAGGGCGACGATGCCGGGCGTGGCCATGGGCAGCGCGATTCTGAAGAATGCACCCCACCGCGAACAGCCGTCGATGTAGGCCGCATACTCGGCCTCCGGAGAGATCCCGTCGAAGAAGCCCTTCATGATCCACGAGAAGAAGCAGATGTGGATGGCGATGTGGGGCAGGAGCAGGCCGAGGTACGTGTCGAGGATGCCCAGCCACTGGGTGAGCAGGTAGAGCGGGATGACCCACGAGATGTACGGGATGCAGCGGAAGAGATAGATGAGACCGAACCAGAGGCTGGAGGCCCGGCCCTGGAAGCGCGACAGCATGTAGCCGGACGTGATCGTGACCGCGAGCGAGAAGATCGTGGCGAATGTGGCGATGAAGGCGCTGTTGAAGAACGCCGCCTTCATCTCCGGCTTGGCCAGCGCCTCGGCGAAGTTGGCCAGCGTGAACTCGGTGCCCCGATGCACGTAGAACACGCCGGAGGCCGGGCGCAGCGCGGTCAGCACCATCCACGCCACCGGAAAGACGAGCAGGAGCGTGGCCCCGGTGATCGTGAGCGTGAAGAATGCGCGCTTCCAGCCCGCGGTCATCGCGACACCTCCACCGCGTAGCTCAGCGCCTTGTAGAGCACCGCGCCCACCACCATGATGATGCCGGCACCGATCAGCGACGCCGCCGAGCCCAGGTCGAAGTTCAGGTACACGAAGGCCTGCTTGTAGGCGTAGATCGAGAAGACCTCGGTCGAGCGCGCCGGCCCGCCCTTGGTGATCGTCCACACGATGTCGAAGACCCGGAAGGCGTCGATCAGCCGGATGGTGATGCAGACCATGAGGACGGGACGCAGCAGCGGCAGCGTGATGTTGCGGAAGAGCGGCCAGGCGCCGGCCCCGTCGATGCGGGCGGCCTCGTGAGGCTCGGCCGGCAGCGTCTGCAGTGCGGCCAGGATGAGGATCGTGAACCACGGCGTCCACAGCCAGACGTCGGTCAGGATCACGATGCCCAGGCTGGTCCAGCGGCTGATCAGCCACGGGATCGGCTCCAGCCCGAGCGCGGTGAGCACGGCGTTCACCACACCGAACTGATCGTTGAACATCCAGGTCACCATGATGGCGGCCACGACCGGCGGCACCATCAGCGGCAGCAGCACGGCGGTGCGGGCGATGCGCTCGCCGCGAAAGCGCCGGTTGAGCAGGAGCGCCAGGCCGAGGCCGGACAGGAGGCCGGCCGTGACCGAGGCGAACATGAACAGGAACGTGTTGGGCAGGACGGTGCCGTAGAAGATTGGATCGCCGAGGATGCGCGCGTAGTTCTCGAGCCCGACGAACGCCTTCTCGGGATTGAAGAGACTCCAGCGCCGGAAGCTGGCGTTGGCGCCGATCAGGATGGGGACGATCTGGAACGCGATCAGGATGGCGAAGGCCGGAAGGATGAGCGCGAGCATGAACCGCTCGCGCTCGCCGAAGCCCCGCCGCCGCGGCACGCGCGCTAAGCTCGCGCCGCGATCTCGCTCATCTTCTTGCTTCCCTCGGCCAGCGCCGCCTTGATGCCGTCGCGCGGGCCGGTGACCGCCTTGACCATGTGGTCGATGCCGGTGGCGAAGAACTCCGGCCAGCGAGGGAAGTAGTAAGCGCCGTGGATGATCTTCTCCGACTCGACGGTGGCGGCCCGGAACTTCCGGAACACCGGGTCGCTCTGGATCAGCTTCTTCTGGACTTCCTCGTTCGGCGGGAACCCGCCGGTCGCCTTCCAGAGATCGACCTGCGCCTCTTCGTTGAGGTTGATCCAGTTGAGCAGGTCCTTGGCCGCCTTCTTCTTGGCGGAGTCGACGTGGATCGGGATGGCCCACGCCCAGGCGTCGCGCCAGGCGATCGACTTGAATTTCGCCCGCGGCCCCATGGGGAACGACGCGACGCTGATCTTGCCGGCCACCTTCGACTGCTTGGGATCGTTGAACTTGCCGTAGAGCGTGGTGTCGGCCATCGTGATGGCGGCGTCGCCGGCCATGAAGATGGCGTTGGCGTCGTCACGCGAGTAGCCGGGCTGGCCGGGCGGCGCGATCTTGTGCGTCTTGATGTTGTCCCACCAGAACTCGACCGCCTGGACGGCCTCGGGCGAGTCGATGGTCGCTTTCCAGCCGGCCTTGGCGAGCTCCTCGTTGCGCCGCTCGTGGAGCGGCATCATGAGGTCGCCGCCGTTGGCCCACAGCGACCAGAAGAACGTGAACCACCCGTGCGGATACTTCATGCCGCCCGCGAACCCCCACTTGACCTTGCCGTCCTTCTGGAGACGCTGCGACGTCTTGACGAAATCGTCCCAGTTCTTCGGGAACTCACTCTCCTTGAGCAGGTCCGTCCGATAGAAGAACGTGCCGATCGTTTCCACGAAGGCGACGCCGGTGTCCTTGCCCTCCCACACGAACGGCGGCTCGTAGAGGAACCGGTTCATCTTCTTGATGGCGGGAACGTCGTCCACCGGCTCCAGGTAGCGCCCCCACAGCTGGCCCCAGTCGTCGTTGTGCCAGATGACATCGTACTGACCGCCGCGCGACGTCAGGTTGGCGGTCATCTTTTCCACGTAGACTTCGTACGACGTGGGCACCGGCGTGAGATTGACCTTGTGCTCGGCCGCCCACAGCTTCATCCACTTGATGGAGTTCTCGTGGATCGGGTGCGGCATGTAGCCGATCTTCAGCTCCATCGACTGGGCGCGGCCGATGGCGGGAGCGCCGAGGCCCACGGCCAGGGTACCGCCGGTCAATCCGAGGAAACGGCGTCGGTTCATGGCGTCCTCCTCCCAGGCGAGCGGTGTCGTTGATACACCGTGGGCGGGGCGCTCGCAACTGGGAAAAGCTCAGCCGAGCGCGTCAGTAGCGAACGGCGAATCCCGTACCCGCGATGACGTCGTTGGCCTGCCTGTTCAGGCCGAGGCCGGCCCGAAGGTCGACGGCGAGATTCTTCGTGATGAAATAGATGAGGCCGCCCACGGCGTAATGCCGCGCGCCGGTCGCCGCCCCGGATCCCGTCGGGTAGAAGGCGTCCCACTCGACGAACGTCTGGAGCTTGCGCGTCACGGCCAGGGCCGCCGTGAGCCCGGTCGCGACTTCCACGTGGGACGTGCGCTCGTTGTCGGCAACCGAGTTGGTCGCGATGAGCAGCTCGACGTCGAAGAGATCTTTGACGATTTCCCAGCCGAGGTCCACGTTCACACCAGGGAGCACTCGGCCGGCCGTGACGTCTCTGCTCCCGGTCGGCACGGTCATCTGGGGAATCACCGCGATCTGCGGCACGTACCCGGCTTGCTCGGTGAGGGCGAGCTTGACGCCGAGATAGAGGTCCTGGGCCCCACTCTCATGTGTCGTCGTTCCCGCCACCGTCCGCTCTTGACGAAGGAAGCTCTGGCCGATCCGGAACTCGAACCACTCGGCGAACATACCGACGCGCAGCAACGCCTCGGGATACGTGTGCGACGAGAACGACGAGCGCTTTTCCGTGAACGTGTACCCTGACTCCAGGACGACGCGGCCCTTCCCCACGGTCGTGCTCGCTTCGGGAAAGTGTGGCCGATCAGGATCGACGCGCTCTTCCTCTTCATGACTGTCCTGACGTCCGCTGGTGCCGAGGATCGACCCCAGGAGCGTCTTCGGGCCCTTTCCGTCCGCTGCTTCGGCGGAAGACGTGGCCGCGCCGGAGAGGGCCCCGGTCAGCGTGATCGCCGCCAGCAGGAGCGCGATCACACGCCGGCTGAATCGCCTACGAGGTGGCGGGGGCGGGAGCGGCGGTGGGCCGTGAGACCAGCGGCTCCTCGCGGATCATCAGCGACATACCGGCGGCGAGGAAGGCCATCACCGCGGCGGAGACGAAGGCGCTCGAGTAGGTGCCGGTCCACTCGAAGATCCAGCCGGCCAGCGCGGCGCCGATGGCGGACCCCACCTGGTGCGAGAAGAAGATCCAGCCGGACAGCTCACCCACCGAGTAGCGCCCGTAGATGTTGGCCGTGAGCGTGGTCGTCGGCGGGACGGTGGAGATGTAGTTCAGGCCGAAGAGGGCCGCCCACAGGTCGAGCGACGGGACGTTCCAGACGTAGAGCAGGAAGAGGAGCGACACCCCGCGCAACAAGTAATAGGTGGCCAGCGGGACCCGCCGCCCGAAGCGATCACAGATCCAGCCCGAGGCGATCGTGCCCATGATGTTCATCGCGCCCATGACCGCCAGCGCGGCCGACGCCTCGAACGCCGTGAAGTTGTGGTCGAGCGCGTGCGGCATGAAATGCGTCAAGACCATGCCGTTGGTCGTGTAGCCACACACGAAGAACGTCGCCATGAGCAGCCAGAAAGGCAGGGTCTGCGCGGCCTCGGCGACCCCGACGCGTGCGGCCGCCATCGTCGCCTTCGCCTGCGCCACCGTCCGCACCGGCCCCATCGCGCCGTACGGACCGACTCCACGGTCCTCGGGATTGTTGCGGATCAGGCCGAGCCCGACGGGGACGATGAGGATGAGGAGCCCGATGCCGAGCCAGAGGAAGCTCGTGCGCCAGCCGAACCACACCGTGAGCGCGGTCGCCAGCGGGATGACGACGAGCTGGCCGGCCGACATGCCGCTGGCCGCGATGCCGATGGCGAGTCCGCGCCGCGCCTCGAACCAGCGCGCGACGACCGTGGAACCAGTGGTGAGAGCGACCCCTCCGGCGCCGAGCGCCATGAGGACGCCGGCCGTCAGATAGATCTGCCAGAGGTGCTCGACGAAGGACGAGCCGATGGCGCCGAGGGCGAGCACGAACAGGGACCACGTGATGACGCTGCGCGGCCCCCAGCGATCGGCCAATCGTCCGATGAACGGCCCGACGGCGCCGAGCAGCAGCAGCGAGACGGCGGCGGCGCCGGACAGCGCGCCCCGCGACCACCCGAACTCCGCTTCCATCGGCTTGATGTAGACGCCGAACACCGCGCGAAGACCGGAGCCGGCGAGCATGCAGACGGTGAGAGCACCCAGCACGATCCACGCCGGGTGAACCCGGGGCGGGGGGGTCATGGCCTTTGGATGATACCGGGCGGCGGGCCGATTCGCCTAGCCCACGATCTCCGCCGTCACGCTTCGGCGGAAGACCAGATGGTCGCCTTCCGCGTCGACCGTGACGGTGTCACCGTCCTTGAACTCGCGCTCGAGCAGCTTCAACGCGAGCGGATCCTGCACGAGGCGCTGCACGGTCCGCTTGAGCGGCCGTGCGCCGAACGTGGGGTCGTATCCCTCGCGGGCCAGCAACGCCTTGGCCGCCGGCGTGACGTCGAGGCCGAGCCGCCGGTCGGCCAGCCGCTTGCGCAGGTGATCGAGCTGGATGTCGACGATGCGGTCGAGCTCCCGGCGGCCGAGCGGCCGGAAGATCACGACCTCGTCGATGCGGTTCAGGAACTCCGGCCGGAGCGTGGTCCGCAGCTCCTGCATGATGAGCGGGCGCACCTTTTCCGGCTGCTCGTAGTCGCGGAAGATGTGGGCGCCGAGGTTGGAGGTCATGATCACGACGGTGTTTCGGAAGTCCACGGTGCGGCCCTGGCCATCAGTCAATCGGCCGTCGTCGAGGAGCTGCAGGAGAACGTTGAAGACGTCCCCGTGTGCTTTTTCTATCTCGTCGAAGAGGATCACCGCGTACGGGCGCCGCCGCACCGCTTCGGTCAGCTGGCCACCTTCGTCGTAGCCGATATATCCAGGGGGCGCGCCGATCAGTCGGGCGACCGTGTGGCGCTCCATGTACTCCGACATGTCGATGCGGATCATCGCCCGCTCGTCGTCGAAGAGGAACTCGGCGAGCGCCCGCGCGGTCTCCGTCTTGCCCACGCCCGTCGGCCCGAGGAAGAGGAAGGAGCCGATGGGACGGTTGGGATCGCTCAGGCCGGAACGAGCCCGCCGGACCGCGTTGGCGACGGCCCGAATGGCCTCCTCCTGGCCGACGACGCGCTGGCCGAGCCGCTGCTCCATCTGCAGGAGCTTCTGCGTCTCGCCCTCCAGCAGTCGCGTGACCGGGATGCCCGTCCACTTCGCGACGGTGACCGCGATGTCGTCCTCGTCCACTTCGTTGGGGACCATCGGGGCGCCGTCCTTCTCCTGGACCACGCGCGCTTCGAGCTCGGCCCGCTCCTTCTCCAGGCGCGGCAGCACGCTGTGCTGGATCTCGGCGGCCCGGCTCCAGTCCGCGGCGCGCTGCGCCTCGCTCAGCGCCTGCTGGGCGGCCTCGATCTCGGCCTTTACCTTGGTCAGGCGCTCCATGCCGCCCTTCTCGGCCTGCCAGCGCGCCTTGAGCGCGTCGGCCTTCTCTTTCAGCTCCGCCAGCTCGGCGTCGATGCGGGCCAGGCGGTCGCGCGCGGCGGCGTCGTCAGTGTCGCCAGCCACCGAGACCCGATCGATCTCGAGCTGCATGATCCTCCGCTCGACGTCGTCCAGCTCCTGTGGCTTGGACTCCATCTGCATCCGGATACGGGCGGCCGCCTCGTCCACGAGGTCGATCGCCTTGTCGGGCAGGAAGCGGTCGGTGATGTAGCGATGCGAGAGGACGGCCGCCGCCACCAGCGCAGCGTCCTTGATCCGGATGTTGTGGTGTTGCTCGTACCTCGGCTTGAGGCCGCGCAGGATCGAGATGGTGTCCTCCACCGACGGCTCGCGTACCGTGACCGGCTGGAAGCGGCGTTCGAGCGCCGCGTCCTTCTCGATGTGCTTGCGGTACTCGTCGAGCGTGGTGGCGCCGATGCAGCGAAGATCCCCGCGCGCGAGCTGAGGCTTCAGGAGATTCGCGGCATCCACGGCGCCTTCGGCGGCGCCGGCCCCGACGATCGTGTGGAGCTCGTCGATGAAGCAGATGATCTGGCCGTCCGACTCGGTGATTTCCTTGAGCACGGCCTTCAGCCGATCCTCGAACTCGCCGCGATACTTCGAGCCGGCGATGATGGCTCCGATGTCGAGCGCTACCAGGCGCTTGTTCTTGAGCGTCTCGGGCACGTCGCCTTGCACGATGCGCAGGGCCAGGCCCTCGACGATGGCGGTCTTGCCTACGCCCGGCTCGCCGATGAGGACCGGATTGTTCTTCGTGCGGCGGGAGAGCACCTGGATGACGCGGCGGATCTCCTCGTCGCGTCCGATGACGGGATCGAGCTTGCCCTTGCGCGCGAGCTCGGTGAGGTCGCGCGAGTAGCGCTGGAGCGCCTGGTACTTCTCCTCGGGATTGGGATCGGTGACCCGCTGGCTGCCGCGTACCTCGACCAGCGCCTTGTAGATGCCGTTGGGCGTGACGCCGTTCTGGGCCAACACGCGGCTGGCGCCGCCGTCGCGCTCCTGGGCGATGCCGATCAGCAGGTGCTCGGTGGAGACGTACTCGTCCTTGAGGCGCTCGGCCTCGGCGTGGGCGCGCTCCAGCGCGGCGCGCAGCCGCTCGCCGAGGTACTGCTGACCGCTTCCGCGCACCGTGGGAAGGCGCTCGAGCGCCTGCTCGAGGGCGCGCTGGATGACTTCGGGACGCGCGCCGAGCTTGGCGAGCACCGGGCCGACCACGCCCTCCCGCTGCTGGAGCAGCGACAGCAGCAGGTGCTCCGGCTCGACCGACTGGTGGTTGTGCTGGTCGGCCAGCGACTGCGCCGCCTGCATCGCCTCTTGCGCCTTCACGGTGAACTTCTCGAATCTGATCACGGGCACCCCTTGTTATCCGAGATACGCGCGCGGACTGTCAGTCCGCAGCGTCTTGAGTTTTTGATAGAGATCGCGCTCGGCCGTCGTGAGATCCGACGGCATGACGATCTTGACCTTCACGAGCTGGTCGCCGCTGCCGCCGCCGCTGGTGCGGACCCGCGGCATCCCGTAGCCGGGCAGGCGAAACGTCCGCCCGCTCGAGGTGGCGGGCGGGATCTTCATCGCGACCTTGCCCCGCAGCGTCGGCACCTCGACGTTGGCGCCCAGCGCCGCCTCGGGCGCCGTGATCGGCAGCTCGAGGTGGATGTCGTCGCCCTTGCGCTCGAAGAGCGGGTGAGGGGCGACGGTCACGGCGAGGTAGAGGTCACCACGACCGCCGGCGGCGCCCGTGCCCTCGCCCGCCACGCGCACCCGCTGCCCCGTCTTCACGCCGGCCGGAATCTTCACGTCGAGCTGCCGCCGTCCCCGCTGCCAACCGGTGCCGCCACAGGTCGTGCACGGCTTGCCGCCGACGTTGCCGGCGCCGTGGCACGTCGGGCACGGCTCTTCCATCTCCATGGTGAATGTCTTGCGGGCCCCGGAGAACGCCTCTTCCAGTGTGATCTCGACGCCGGCCTGCACGTCGTCGCCGCGCCCGCGCGGCTGCCGGCCACCGAAGCCGCCTCCGCCACCGAGCAGATCCTCGAGGTTCACGCCGCCGCGCTCGCCGCGCCCGCCACGCGAGCCCTGGCGGCCACCCAGGTCACCGAAGATGGTGCGGAAGAAGTCGGAGAAGTCGCCGACGTCGCCGCCCTGGTACTCCACGCGGAAACCGCCGCCCGGCTGATTGGGGGCCTGCTGGGCGTAGCGCTGCCAGTCGGGGCCGAGCGTGTCGTAGCGACGGCGCTTCTCCGGGTCGGAGAGCACCTCGTACGCCTCGTTGATCTCCTTGAAGCGGTCGGTCGTGTCCTTACCCTTGGCGACGTCGGGATGGTACTTGCGGGCCAGCCGGCGGAAGGCGGACTTGATCGTCTTGTCGTCGGCCTTCCGGTCGACGCCGAGGATCTTGTAGTAGTCCTTGAATTCGACGGCCATGGCGGAAAACGGCGCCGCAGCGCCTGTTCAGCGCCCCAGCGCCTTCAATGGAAGTGTAGCAGACGATCTGAGCGCCGCCAGCGTAGGTCCGGCGCGGGCGATGCTACCGGCGGCCCGCTGCTATGATCGAGCCTGCCGGTGTGCCGTCACCTCGATTTCAATGCGAATCCGCGGGTCCGCCAGTCCCACCGAGATCATCGTGGCCGCCGGGCGCACATCGCCGAGATACCTTCTGAGGATCGGCCAGCACTGAGGGAAGTCTTTGGTCTCGGGAAGCACGTACGTCACCCGCACCACATCGCGAAGAGTGGCCCCGGCTTGCTCGAGCGCGGACTGGATGTTTCGCAGGCACTGCTCGGTCTGTTCGGTCACGCTGTCCGAAATCGTCATCGACCGATAATCGAACCCGGTGGTTCCCGAGACGAAGACCCAGTCACCATCGACCACGGCCCGCGAGTAGCCGATCTCTGCTTCGAACGACGAGCCTGAGCTGATGAGCCGACGATTCACCGTGCGTCCCTCCAGACGCTCACCGAAGTACAACGTGTGTCCCTGGTTGTCCTTGATGACGAACTCCCGGGTTCCCCAGGCTGTCTCGTGCACGTCCTTGACGAGGCGAACGCCGTTCTTCTTCAGGGTGTCGGCCGCCGCCGCGGCATCGTCCGTTTCGAGATAGAGGTGGAAGTGCTCGCCCTCGTCCACGAACTCGATGGATGGGTCTTTCTCGTCCACCAGCTTCAGGTGAAACACCTGACGACCCGCGCGGACACCCGCGTAGAAGTCCTGGTACTGGAACTCGAGCGTCAATCCCACCTTCGTGGTGTAGAAGCGTATGGATTCGGCCAGGTCCGTCGTCCGCATGGGCTTCGATGATCTGCTCGGTGGGCTGCCCGTCGGCGTCCAGCTCCCAGTGGCGTCCGGGATACTCGTAGGGTGAGTTGAGGATCGGCCGCTCGAAGAAGCCGCTGTCCACCTAGCCGCGCGAGCCGGCGGTGAAGGCGACGTAGAGCGACATCGGGCCGCGCTGGAGGAGCAGCGTGAGGCGATCGCCCTCTTTCACGTCCTTCGTCAGCCGATCGAAGTCAGACTGCGAGCGGATCTTCTGCCGGTTGATCTCGCGGATCACGTCGCCGCGCTGGATGCCGGCCTCGGCGGCGGCGCTGCCGTCGTCCACGCGCGCCACGACCACGCCGTCGGTGGAGCGGAGGTTGAGCTGGCGGGCAACGTCGGGGGTGATCGGCCGGACGTCCATGCCGAGCGCTGACTTCGTCCCGCGCTGGCCGTTGGGGCCGCGGGCCTCGCGCTCCTCCGGCGCCTCGCCGATCTTCACGTCGACGCTCTTCTCGCCCTGGTCGCGCCAGACCTTGACCCTGGCGCTGCTGCCGGGAATGGTGAAGCCGACGGCGCGCTGCAGATCGGCGGGCCCCTCCATCTTCTTGCCGTCGAACTCGATCAGGATGTCACCGGGCTGCAGCCCGGCCTTGCCCGCCGGGCTGTCGCCGACGACGTCGGAGATGAGCACGCCCTTGTTGTCCCTGGCGTTGAACGACTTGGCGAGCTCCGGGGTCAGGGGTTGAATCGAGACCCCGAGCCAGCCCCGCGTGACCTTTCCCTTGGCCAGGAGCTCCGAGTAGATCTTCCTGGCCATGTTGGACGGAATGGCGAAGCCGATGCCGGAGCCTCCGGCGACGATGGCCGTGTTGATCCCGACGACCTCGCCCTGCATGTTCACGAGCGGGCCGCCGGAGTTCCCGGGATTGATGGCGGCGTCGGTCTGGAGAAAGTCATCGAACGGGCCCTGGCCGATCTGGCGGGCCTTGGCGCTGATGATCCCGGCGGTCACCGTAGCCTGGAGCCCGAACGGCGACCCGACCGCGATGACCCAGTCGCCGACCTGCATCTTGTCGGAGTCGCCGAGTCGGATGAACGCAAACTTGCCCTTGCCGTCGTCCAGGCGGAGCACGGCGAGGTCGGTCTTCTTGTCGAGGCCGACGACCTTCGCCTTGTGCTTGCTGCCGTCGAGCGTGATGATCTCGATCTCGGTGGCGCGCTCGACGACGTGGGCGTTCGTCAGCGCGACGCCGGCGGGATCGATGATGACGCCGGAGCCCAGGCTGCGCTGCGGAATTCGTTCCGGCGCCTCGCCGAAGAACCGGCGGTAGAACTCCTCGCCGAAGAACTCCTCGAAGGGCGTGCGGCCGGGCTGGCCGCCCTTGGACACCGTGTTGATGTTGATGACGGCGGGCTTGACCAGGTCCGCCACCTTCGAGAACGAGCCGGTGGTCAGCGGCATCTGCACGGGCAGGATGGGCGCGTCCACCAGCGGTGCCGCCATCGGGCGCACCATCCGACCGCTGCCGCCGGCGGCAAAGGCGCCGAGAGCCACACCGATGACGACGGCCAGTGCCAACATGACGACGAGCGTTCTGTGTCTCACCTGCATCATGCGCGCGTCTCCAATGATTCCCCCGCCAGGACACGGCGGAGGTGCTCCCCCTCCAAGGTTTCTACTCGCTTAAGCTCGCTGGCTCCCGCCACAAGCACCGCCTTCTTGGCCGTCAGAATCCCGCGGACGCGGTCATGGGTACGGTCGAGCATCTCGCGGACCTCGGCGTCGATCGCCCGCGCGGTCTCCTCACTGTACTCGCGCTCGCCGCTCCACGGCATGGCATTGTTCTTCAAAAACATGGGCAGCCGGTCACCAAAGGTGGCCAGCCCGACCCGCTCCGACATTCCGTACTTCATCACCATGAGCCGCGCCATCTCGGTCGCGCGCTCGAGATCGTTGTGGGCGCCCGTGGAGATCTCGCCGTAGACGAGCTCCTCGGCCACCCGCCCGCCCAGCAGCACGGCCAGCCGATCGTCCAGCTCGCTCCGCGTCATGAGGAAGCGCTCCTCGGTGGGGAGCTGGTACGTCATGCCGAGCGCGGCCACGCCGCGGGGAATGATGGTCACCTTGTGCACGGGGTCGGCGTGGCCCAGCGACGCGGCGACCAGCGCGTGGCCCATCTCGTGATGAGCGACGATGTCGCGCTCCTTGTCACTGAGCACGCGGCTCCTCTTCTCGAGCCCGGCGACCATCCGGTCGATGGCCTCCTCGAAGTCGGACATCTCGACGGCGTTCTTGTCCTTGCGGGCGGCCAGCAACGCCGCCTCGTTGACGATGTTGGCCAGGTCCGCGCCCGCGAAGCCGGGCGTGCGGGCGGCGATGACGCTCAGGTCGACGTTGGGGGCCAGGACGACGGCGCGGGCGTGCAACCTCAATATTGCCTCTCGTCCCTTGATGTCCGGCTTGTCCACCACGACCTGGCGATCGAAACGTCCAGGCCGCAGCAGGGCCTGGTCGAGCACCTCGGGGCGGTTGGTGGCCGCCATCAGGATCACGCCCTTGGAGGAATCGAAGCCATCCATCTCGGCGAGCAGCTGGTTCAGCGTCTGCTCCCGCTCGTCGTGGCCGCCGATGAAGCCACTGGCGCCGGCCCGCGACTTGCCGATGGCGTCCAGCTCGTCGATGAAGATGATGCAGGGCGCCTTGTCCTTGGCCTGCTCGAAGAGATCGCGCACGCGGGAGGCGCCCACGCCCACGAACATCTCGACGAACTCGGACCCCGAGAGCGTGAAGAACGGCACGTCGGCTTCACCGGCGACGGCTCGGGCCAGGAGCGTCTTGCCGGTACCGGGCGGCCCGACCAGGAGCACGCCCTTGGGGATGCGCCCGCCCAGGCGCTGATACTTCTTGGGGTTCTTCAGGAAGTCGACGATCTCGGCCAGCTCGGCCTTGGCCTCGTCCACACCGGCGACGTCGGCGAAGGTCGTCTTGAGCTCCTTGCGGTCGTAGATCTTGTGCTTGCTGCGCCCGAACGACAGCGCCTGCGTCGGCCCACCGCCCACCCGGCGCATGAGGAACATCCAGATGCCGATCATGACGGCGAGCGGGATCACCCAGCCGAGGAGCAGGTCGCGCCAGAACGTGCTCTCCACACGCCCGGCGAACTCGACCTTGTGCTGCTCCAGCTCCTTGATGAGCCACTGGTCGTCGACGCCCGGGATACGCGTCACGGTGAAGAAGCGTCGCCAGTCCTCGGCCCCGAGCGCCTGGCGAAGACGGTCGATCGACGACGACGCTGGGGGAGCCGGCAGCACGCCGGGCTTGGCCTTGCCGTGGATCTCGCGTTCGGTGAGGGCCACCCGCTCGACCTTGTCCTCGCGCAGCAGCTCGAGGAACTTCGACATCGGCAGCTCGACCGGGCGCGGCGCCAGCAGCCAGGACTGCAGGAGCGAGAGGACGACGGCCACCACGAGGACGTAGGCGAGGGAGAATTGAAGGCGCTGACTGAGTCGCGGCTTCATGGACGAAGACCCTCTGGAATGCTAGCGCCCGGGTGCGGGTGTGTCAAACTTGCCAGGCCGCTTTGCGCTTGACACGTCAGGCCGTTTGACCTAAAAACTCCGCTGAAAGAGTCATGTGACTTCCGGAACAAGCGTTCCTTTCGCGACGCCCGGTCCGCAACGACGTACGCCTCATATCCAGGAGCAGGATCGGTGAAGGGGCTTGGTGTGGCACGGCGGTGGGCAGGCCTCGCGCTCACCGTCCTGGTGGCCGTCGTCGCGCTCACCGCGCTGCCGGCCATCGCGCAGGACGCGGCGAAAGAACCCGCATACCGGAGCTTCCCCGTCATCGGCTCGCGTCTGGCGGTGTGGGGGGTCGCGCAGCTGCACCTCAACTTCGCCGCGTTCATCCTCGGGTGTCCGATCTTCGCCGTCATCATCGAGATCATCGGCTGGCGCACGCGGGACGAGCGGTACGACTGGCTGGCCCACGAGTTCGTCAAGCTCACGTTCGCCGCGTTCTCGACGACCGCGCTGCTCGGCGCCTTCCTCCTCTTCCTCTTCGTCGGCTACTACCCCAAGTTTTGGACGTACATGACGTCGATCTTCTTCCCGACGTACGGGGTGTACGCGCTGCTCTTCTTCGCCGAGACGTTCATCGTGTACCTCTGGTATTACGGCTGGGACTGGCTGTCCGGCCCTCGCAAGTGGATCCACGTCAGCCTCGGCGTGCTCTCGAACCTGGTCGGGACCGCCATCCTCTTCGTGGCCAATTCCTGGGTCACCTTCATGATCTCGCCGGCCGGTGTCGACGAGGCCGGCGCGCTCAAGGGCAGCGTGTGGGCGGCGATCAACAACTTCACCTGGATGCCCATCAACATCCACAGGCTGATCGCCAACATCGTGTTCGGGGGGACGATCGCCGCGGCCTACTCGGCCTTCCGCTTCCTCTCGGCCCGGACCGACGAGGAGCGCGCGCGCTACGACTGGATGGGCTACGTCGGCAACTTCGTCGCGCTGAGCGCCTTCATCGTCCTGCCGTTCGCCGGCTACTGGCTGGGCCGCGAGATCTACGCGTTCAACCAGACGATGGGGATCACGATGATGGGCGGGTTCATGTCGTGGCTCTGGATCGTGCAGGCTATCCTCATCGGGGTCCTCTTCCTGGGCTTCAACTACTACCTGTGGCTCGGGATGGAGCGCATCCCGGGCTCCGAGCGGTACCGGAAGTTCGTGCCACCGATGCTGTTCATCCTGACCATCGGGTTCATCGTCTGGGCAACCCCGCGGACGCTGGTAGTGACCCTGGACGAAGTGCGAGCCATGGGTGGGACCCACCATCCTGTGATTGGCTTCTTCGGCGTCATGTCGGCCAAGAACACCGTCGTCAATCTCATGATCCTCACGACGTTCCTCTCCTTCGTGCTCTACCGCCGCGCCAATCGGATCTCGGTGAAGCCGTGGGCGAGGACGGGCATGGCCGTGCAGTGGGCGGCCCTCTTCGTGGCCGCCGCGATCGTCGTCTTCTACGGCGTGTACGGCTACTTCGTGGAGTCGATCGTCCGCATCGGGTTCTCGGTCTATCAGGTGCTGGCCGTGCTGTCGTGCATCCTCATCGTCATGGCCATCGACATTCCGATGTTCAAAGGCGCGCGCTCGACGGGGACGATTCGCTGGGGGACCATCGCACCGCGCTCGCAGTACGTCCTCATCCTGCTCGCGGTGACGTTCACCTGGCTCATGGGACTGATGGGCTTCGCGCGCTCCGGCATCCGGCAGCACTGGCACGTCTTCGGAGTCCTGCGCGACACCTCGGCGGAAGCCGTGACTCCGGCCCTCGGCTACGCCGCCAACGTGATCACCATCGTGACCATCGTGTTCTTCGCGCTGGTGACCTTCATCTTCTGGCTGGGCGGGCTCGGCGAGAAGGGCAAGGCGGGCGCCCATGGGCATGCCGCTCCCGTGATCGCCGGCGCCAGCGGCGGCGAGGACTAGATGCGCGTCCCCGTCGGCGTGAAAGCGTCGCTGTTCGCCCTCGCCATCATGGGCTCGTACACCTACTTCGCGAACTCGATCCCGCAGATCGAATCCAAGCCGCCCCAGGAGCTGTCGCTCGAAGGCGGCAACGTCACGCCGGCCCAGCTCGTCAAGGCCGGGGAAGAGATCTACAAGACGAAGGGCACGTGCGAGATCTGTCACCGGATAGGGCAGAAGGGGACGCGCGCGCCCGACCTGGCGGGGATCGGCTCACGCGCCGCGACCCGCAAGCCGGGCATGAGCGCCAAGGCCTACATCATCGAGTCGCTGCTCCAGCCTTCCGCCTACATCGTCGAGGGTTATCCGCCGATCATGCCGGCGGTCGACAAGCCGCCCATCGGTCTCAATCGCTCGGAGCTGTGGGCGCTGACGGCGTTTCTCGAGTCGCTCGGCGGCACCGTGGACGTGAAGCTCGACGACATCCCGAAGACCGCGGGCGCGGCGGCCGGTGGCGGCGCAGCGCCCGAGCTGAAGATTCCCGGCGATCCCAAGAGCGGCGAGCAGGTCTTCGCGGGGAAGGGCACCTGCATCGCCTGTCACAAGGCGGGCAAGATCGGCGCCTCGCCGGTCGGGCCCGACCTCTCGCAGATCGCCAGGATCCAGACGCCCGACTACATCATGAAGAAGATCCTCGATCCCGCGAGCGTGGGCACGGTCGCGGGCTTTCCGCCCAACGTCATGCCGAAGGACCTCGGCACGCGCCTCACCGCCAGGGAGTACACCGACCTCGTGGCCTTCCTCCTCACCCTGAAATAGCGTATGGGCTTCCTGCGCTCGCGTTTCTTCCACGCGGTCCTGATCCTGGCCCTCGCATTCTGCCTCTTCCGGTTCGGCATCAGGCCGCCCGCGCCGTGGAGCGTCATCCGGCTCTACATGACGGTCGTGCTGCTGGCCACGCTCATCTACGTGTCGGCGGACTCCGACTCGTGGCGCAACTTCGTGCGGCCGATCCGCTCCACGCTGATGGACCCGAGCCAGCGCGCGCTGCGCTACGCGCTCATGGTCGTGATTCCGCTGCTGCTCGGCTACTACGCCTACACGCAGGCGGCGGCGCGGCCCCAGGCGCCGCCCGAGCTGCGGGCCGTCCACCCGGCACCGCCCGACACCATTCAGCTCCGCGGCAAGCCGATCAACATCTCGGGCGCCGAAAACCCGCTGCGGAAGGATCAGGCGAGCTTCAAGAAGCACGTCGCCGCCGGCGGTGAGATCTACATCCGCAACTGCATGTACTGCCACGGCGACAACCTCGACGGCCAGGGCCACTTCGCCAAGGGCTTCAATCCGCCGCCCGCGAATTTTCAGGATCCCGGCACCATCGCGATGCTCCAGGAGGCCTACCTGTTCTGGCGCATCGCCAAGGGCGGACCGGGACTGCCCAAGGAATCGACGCCCTGGAACTCGGTGATGCCGGCATGGGAGGACCGACTGTCGGAGGAGCAGATCTGGCAGGTCATCATGTATCTGTACGATGCGACCGGCCAGCAGCCGCGACGCTGGGAGACGGCCAGTGGCGGACATTAGATTCGGGATCGTGGCCGCCGCGCTCGTGAGCTTGCCGGGCCTCGCGTGGGCGCAGGCGGGGGACGCCAACGCGGGCAAGGCCGTGTACGAGCGGAAGTGTCTCCTGTGCCACGGCGAGAAGGGTGATGGCAAGGGCCCGGCTGCCGAGCTGCTCGATCCCAAGCCGCGCGACTTCACCAGCGGGATCTACAAGATCCGCACGACGGCGACCAAGGCGCCCACCGACCAGGATCTCTTCCGCGTCGTCAGTGAGGGCATGCCGGGAACCTCCATGCCGGCGTGGGCGGTTCTTTCAGAGAAGGACCGGTGGAACGTCGTCGCCTACGTCAAATCGTTCGCCGCCGACAAGTTCAAAGAGGCGCCGAAGAAGCAAGAGCTGCCCAAGGACGTCGCCTCGTCGGCGGACTCGATCAAGCGCGGCAAGGAAATGTTCGAGGCGATCGAGTGCAACAAGTGCCACGGCACCGAGGGGCGCGCCGATGGGCCGTCACGGGAGGAGCTCAAGGACGAGTGGGGTCATCCGATCAAGCCGGCCAATCTCACCAAGCGCTGGACCTTCCGCGGGGGCGCGGGCCGCACCGACATCGCAACGCGCCTGGCCGCCGGTGTCCTCGGGACGCCGATGCCCGCCTTCATCGACTCCGTCGAGAAGCCCGAGGACATCTGGCACCTGACCCACTACATCCAGTCGTTGGGGCCGGAGTCTCCCGGCTACGCGACGCTGATCACCGTCACGGCGGTGACCGATGCGATCGTCGACGACCCCAATGCGGACTTCTGGAAGAAGATGGCGCCGCAGAACGTCGGGCTCATGGGCCAGGTGATCCAGGATCCGCGGAACTTCAATCCGTCGATCGACATGGTCGCGGTGCGGGCGGCCTGGAACGACAAGGAGATCGCGTTCCACCTGACGTGGGACGATCCCACCGAGTCGAAGCCTGACGCCGCCAAGAAGCTCTACGCCGACGCCATCCAGCTGCAGTTCCCGCCGAAGGTCGACGCCGGGGGCGAGCGCCCCTACTTCCTCATGGGCAACGACAACGATGGCGTGTACCTGCTCCGCTGGGAACAGGGCAAGGGTGCGCTGGAGGCGACGGCGAACGGTCCGACGAAGATCAACGCGGTCACCGGCTCGGAGGCGAGCGGCAAGGCCGTCTACCAGAACGGTCAGTATCGCGTCGTGATCAAGCGCGCACGCGTTGGCCGGGAGGATCGCACGACGTTTCAGCCCGGTGTCTTCACACCGGTCGCGTTCCAGGCGTGGGACGGCGGCGCGGGGGAGACCGGGACCAAGATGTCTCTGACGTCATGGTACTATCTGCGGCTGGAGGAGCCGCAGTCGAACCGCCGTTTCGTCATACCTCCCGTCGTGGCACTTCTCACTCTGGCGGCAATGGTGCTCGTCGTGCGAGTGGCGAACCGACGATCGTAATCCCGAATTCAGGAGGACGAACAGCGATGCGGAAGGTACTCGGCGCGGTCACGGCTCTGCTTCTCGCTCTGGGCGTGGCAACGTTCATCGGCTTGCCCGGCGCCACCGCGCAAGGTGGCACCGGCACCATCGAGGCGGACGTGAAGTACAACGGGGCGCCCCAGGTGGAGAAGCTGAAGGTCAACAAGGACACCGAGAAGTGCGGCACCGAGGCGGTCATCGAGAAGGTGGTCGTAGGCGGCAACAAGGGCCTGACCAATGCCGTCGTGTCCGTGCCCGGCGCCAAGGGCGGCGGCGGCAAGGCGGTGAAGGGCATGATCGACCAGCACGGCTGCAAGTTCGTGCCCCACGTGGTCGTCATGAGCCCGGGCGACCTCGAGATCAAGAACTCGGACGACATCCTGCACAACATTCATACCTACTCGACCGCCAATCCCTCGATCAACAAGGCCCAGCCGAAGTTCAAGAAGGTGATGACAGAGAAGCTGGAGAAGCCCGAGTACGTGAAGGTGACGTGCGACGTCCACAGCTGGATGCTCGGCTGGGTGGCGGTGACGCCGGGACCGGCGTCGGTGACCGACAAGGACGGCGTGGCCAAGATCGAGAACGTGCCGGTCGGCAAGCAGACGGTCGAGGTGTGGCACGAGACGCTCGGCAAGCAGACGAAAGAGGTCGACGTCAAGGCCGGGCAGGCGACCAAGGTCAGCTTCGAGATGAAGAAGTAGGCGCCCATGCTGAACTGGTGGCTGCCGGAAAACGTAACCAGTTACGGCCACGAGATCGACTGGCTGTTCCACCTGATCTACGCGATCACCGGCGTCACCTTCATCCTGGTCACCGTCGCGTTGCTGGCGTTCGTGGTCATCTATCGCGACCGGCCGGGCCGCAAAGCGCACTACACCCACGGCAACACGACGCTCGAGATCGTCTGGACGGTGGTCCCCGCGCTGATCCTCGTCGTGCTCACGTTCCTGAGCGTCCCCGCCTGGTCGAAGATCAAGATGACGATGCCGGCCACCGACGTCGTCATCGAGGTCACGGCCAAGCAGTTCAACTGGCAGGTCCGCTACCCCGGGCCGGACGGTAAGTTCGGCACCGACGACGACAAGACGTTCCTCGACGAGATGCACGTGCCAATCGGCAAGCCGGTGCGGATCAACCTCAAGTCGCAGGACGTGATCCACAGCTTCTTCGTACCGCAGTTCCGGATCAAGCAGGACGCGGTGCCCGGGCGGGAGATCGGCGTCTGGTTCGACGTCAGCAAGCCGGGCAAGTACGAGTGGCCCTGCGCCGAGCTGTGCGGCTTCGGCCACTCCGGCATGCGGGGCTGGGTCTACGCCCACTCGGCCGACGACTACACCAAGTGGGCGGCCGAGAACCTCAAGTAGGGGGAGACGCCACGACATGAGCGCCACAACCGCCGCGAGCCACGCGCGAACCGCTCACGCCGAACACCACGAAATGGGGTTCGTGCGGACGTACATCTTCTCCACCGATCACAAGATGATCGCCCGCCAGTTCCTCTTCCTCGGGCTGTTCATGATGATCGTCGGTGGCCTGCTCGCGCTCGTCGTGCGCTGGCAGCTGGCCTGGCCGGAGACGGCCATCCCCGGACTC
>MNEG01000173.1 GCA_001917585.1 Candidatus Rokubacteria bacterium 13_1_40CM_68_15 | reverse complement strand
GCGCCCTGGCACGCACCGCGGAGATGGTGGGCGGCGCCCAGCGCATCCTCGACCTCGCGGTCGAGCACGCCAGGACGCGCGTGCAGGGCGGGCGCCCGATCGGCGGCTATCAGGCGATCCAGCATGCGTGCGCGGACGTCGTGCGCGACGTGGACACCGCCCGCGGGCTCCTTTATCTCGCGGCGTGGAAGACGGCCGAAGGCCTGCCGGCCGCGAGCGACGTCGCGATGGCCAAGGCCCACGCCGCCGAGGCCTGCTTGGCGGTGGCGCGGCGTGGCCACCAGGTCTTCGGCGCCATCGGCTACTGCGAGGAGCACTTGCTGCACCTGATCCACAAGCGGATCCAGGCCGCATCGCTCGACTTCGGCGACGCGCAATACCATCTCGAGGCCGTCGCGCGGTCCATCGGGCTCAGGTAGTCGGGCATGAGATGGATCGGGGCGCTTCTGGTCACCGGACCCGAAGTATTCACCGCGATCGTGGGGGCAATTCTGGGCGGGCCAGCTTCGGCGGTGCACGGCACCGACGGGCGTCATCACGTCGTGTACGAGCTGCTCCTGACGAATACCAAGGCCGTGCCGGCGACCCTGCAGGCGGTGGAGGTGGTGGATCCCGAGCACGACGCCGCGCTGTTCCGCTTCGCGGAGGCGAAGCTCCTCGGCATGGTCCGCACGATGAATGCCGGGCCCGCCTCGAATCTCGATCTCCCTCCCAACGAGTCGCGCCTGGTCTTGTTGTCTCTCGACTTCCCCTCGGCCGCGGCCGTCCCTCGGCGCCTCGACCACCGAATCGAGGCGCTCGCGGCGATCAGCCCGGCGGCCAAGGTGCCATCGTCGATCACATACCGTGTGGCCTCGCTTGCGCTCGCGACGCGGGCCGCCTCCGTCTTCCGGCCTCCGCTCGAGGGCAAGGGCTGGCTCGTCGTCAACGGTTGCTGTGGTGACACGGGGGCTCATCGCGGAGCCATTCAGTCCATCAACGGCCGGTTGTTCGACTCGCAGCGGTTCGCCATCGACTTCATGCAGGCCGACGCCGAGGGCCGGCTGGTCATCGGCAATCCGGTCGACGTGCGAAGCTGGGTGGGCTATGGCGCGCGCGTCCTCGCCGCTGCGGCCGGGCGGGTCGTCGCCGCCCGCAACGATGTGACCGATCAGGTCCCCGGTTCCCTGCCCGACCCGCAGACGATCACCGTGGACAACGTCGACGGCAATTTCGTCGTTCTGGACCATGGACAGGGATTCTTCACCTTCTACGCCCACCTGCAGCGGAAGAGCGTTCAGGTCATCCGTGGTGATCGGGTCGAGGCCGGTCAGGAGCTGGGACGGCTGGGCAACACCGGAAAGGATCCGACGGCTTGCCCTTCATCTTCAGCAAGTTCGATTTGGGAGGGATCGTCCAGGAGGCGGCGCTGGACGCGGCGTTGTCGGGCGCGGCCAGCTTGCCCGCCAGGAATTCGCTCAGCCCCACCCGGCGCGAGAGGCAGCTGCCCCTCGATCGCGCGTTCATCGACTTCGAGCCGGCCTCCCGTCGCTGACGCAGTCGCGTCAGAGCGACGCGATCAGCCGCGCGAGCTCGGGATACTCCTGCCGCGCCTCGGCGGCTTCAGCCTTGAGCAACCTCAGCGCTTCGGGGACGTGCTTGAGGAAGTACTTCTTGCCCTTCACCTCGGTGAGGAATCCGTAGGCGCCCAGCGCCTGCATGTGGCGCTGGAGACGACAGGGAATCAGGCTCTGCATGAAGCTCGGCTCGTCGAACGCCGTGAAGGCATCGGTCTTCATCTCGCCCACGTAGTACGCCAGCAACCGTTCGCGCACGCCGTCGTCGAGCCGATGGTACGGGTCCCAGAGCACCGAGGCGAGATCGTAGGCGGGCGGCGCCAAGCGCGCGCCCTGGTAGTCGATGAAGCGCGGCACGCCGGCGTGGATCATGATGTTCTGGCACTGGAAGTCGCGATGGATGATGCGCTTGGGCTGGGCATCGACGCGCTGGGCAAGCCGGTGGAGCTCCTCGTCGATGCCGGACCGGTTCGTGTTCTCGCGCTTGCGGAGGCCCGCGACGAAGCGGTCGAGGAAATACGTCGTCTCCCATCTCAGATAGTCGTAATCGAAGATCCGCGTCTTCAGGAGCAGGCACTCGTGAACGTGCTGCGTGGCGGTCGTGTGGAGCGTGACCAGGCTTCGGAGGACGGCACGATAGACACGCTCGATGCTCCCGGCGTCGTGAGGCAGCGCGAGATACGCGTACAGCGAGGTGTCGCCCAGGTCCTCGAACAGGGCGCGCTTGGCCGCGCTGTCCGCGGCGAAGAGGGCGGGCACCGGCACCCCGTGATGGGCGAGGAAGCCGGTGTACGCCAGGTGCCGCTCGAAGTCGGGGTCCTCCGGGCGGCACTCCATGAGTACGGCGGTCCGGCTCTCATGCCGCACGCGGAAATAGCGGCGGTCCGATCCGCCGAGGCCGATCAGAAGCGCGTCGGACCAGGCTGGCGGATCGGCGGTGTGAACGCCGAAGTGCCGCGCGAAGAGCGGATCGCTCATCGAGACGCGCTTCCTCTCGACGGCGTGGAGCGACGGCTGCATGTCGGACTCCGAGAGGAACATCATGTAATCCGGCCCGATGATCTCGTTCTCGTGACTTCCCGAGACCTCCGCTCCCGGCATCACGATGCAGTTCCTGATCCGCGATGCGTCGCGGACATCGCTGCCGGATTCCAGGACGACATATCCGTCGATCTCCATGCGTCCGCAGCGGGCGGCGGAGGAGAGATGGATCGTCTCGCCGTCTTCGCGGAGGGCGTCGAGGACGCCCCGCGCATACGTTGCTGGATCGCCGACGTCGTTCCAGTAGCAGCCGGTGAAATCCATCGCGCGAACCTTGCGCCCGGCCTTGGACGCGGCGATCCAGGCGACCGTGGCGTGGGACACGCCCGCGGGAAGGAACGTCAGGATCTCCGGCGAATAGACGGCGATGCCGGTATACGCGACCTTGTCGGCGATGTGTGACGGGTCGGGCCTCGACGCGCCGGGGTTCTCGACGTCCAGGACCTGGCCGTGCTGATCGATCACCACGTTGCTCAACGCCGGCAGCCGGTGGCACACGAGCGTCGCGGTATTGCCGGAAGACAGGTGCTGCTCGATCACGCGCGAGAAATCGATGTCGAGAAGGATGTCCGAGTTGTGGACGATGAAGGGCCCCCGGGACAGGAGCGATTCGGCGTTCTTGAGCGCGCCGCCAGTGCCGAGGATCGGATCTTCGGGAAAGAAGACGATCCGGTCGCGCCAGCGCGACGTCCCGGCCCAGGCACGCAGCAGCTCGGCTTTCCAGTGCAGGTTGATGCCGATCGTGCCGTCGCAGACCGCCGTCAGCCTCTCGAGAATCCGCTCGATGATCGGCTTGCCGAGGATGGGCAGGAGCGGCTTCGGGAGGTGATTCGTGACCGGTCTCAGCCGTTCGCCCAGGCCGGCGGCGGGGAGAAAGACGGCAAGTGGATGCTTCGGCATCCTCACGAGCTTAGCGCCCGCCGGGGCAAAAGCATAAGGAAACGGCGAGCGAGGACATCCCTGGTGGCAACTGCCTTGCACCTCGGACCCGCGCGATGGTGACCGCGTTCACCGAGCTCGGCCTCAGCGCCCCGCTCCTCGCGGCCATTGAAGAAGTTGGATACGAGGCGCCCACCGCCATCCAGGCGCGCACGATCCCCGCCCTGCTTGCCGGCCGCGACGTGATCGGGCAGGCGCAGACGGGCACCGGGAAGACGGCGGCGTTCGCGCTGCCGATTCTCCAATCGCTCGACGTCGACAACGCCGAGGTCCAGGCGCTGGTGCTCACGCCCACACGCGAGCTCGCGATCCAGGTGGCCGAGGCGATCCACACGTACAGCAAGCGGATGGGCGCGGTGCGCGTGCTGCCAGTGTACGGCGGCCAGCCGATGCAGCAGCAGATCCGGCGGCTCCGGGCCGGCGTCCATATCGTGGTCGGCACGCCAGGGCGCGTGATGGATCACCTGCGGCGCGGCACACTGGCGTTCGACGCGCTCGAGACCGTCGTGCTCGACGAGGCGGACGAGATGCTGCGCATGGGGTTCATCGACGACGTCGAGTGGATCCTCGGCCAGATGCCCGGCGCGCGCCAGTTGGCCCTCTTCTCGGCCACGATGCCGCGGGAAATCCGTCGCATCGCCGAGCGGCACCTGCGCGATCCCGAGCGCGTCGAGATCGAGCACGCGACGGTCACCGTCGCCGAGACGGAGCAGCGCTACCTGAACGTCACCGAGCGCCAGAAGGCCGACGCGCTGACGCGGGTGCTGGAGGTCGAAGCGCCGGAAGCCGCGCTGGTCTTCGTCCGCACCAAGACGGGCGCGGCCGAGCTGGCCGAGCGCCTGCAGGCGCGTGGCTACGCCGCCGAGGCCATGCACGGCGACATGACGCAGGCCCAGCGCGAGCAGACGATCCGCCGGCTGCGCGCGGGCCAGGTCGAGACCGTCATCGCGACGGACGTGGCGGCGCGCGGGCTCGACGTGGAGCGGATCACCCACGTGGTCAACTACGACGTGCCCTGGGACGCCCAGTCCTACGTGCACCGCATCGGGCGCACGGGACGCGCGGGCCGGGCGGGCACGGCCATCCTCTTCGTCACGCCGCGCGAGACGCGCCTGCTCGAGACGATCGAGCGCTTCACCGGCCAGCGGATCACGCCCATGCGCATGCCGTCGGCAGCCGACGTAGCCGCGCGGCGTGCCTCGCTCTTCAAGGAGCAGCTCCGCGCCGCCGCGAGGGCCGACGGCCTCGAGCCCTACCTCTCGCTGGTGGAAGAGCTGGCCGAGGAGGCCGGGCTCGACATGGCCGAGATCGCCGCGGCGGCCGCCAAGCTCGCGCGCGCGGGCAAGCCCTTCGAGGTCGTCGCCGCGCCGGCGCCCGAGCGGACCGTGAAACCGCGCGCCGCGACGGGCGACGGCGAGATGGTACGGCTCTTCATCGACACCGGACGCCAGGCCGGAGTGAGGCCGGCCGACATCGTCGGCGCCGTCGCCGGTGAGGCGGACATCCCCGGCCGGGCCATCGGCGCCATCGATATCCACGAGCGCTTCACGTTCGTCGAGGTGCCGGCCGAATACGTCGACCAGGTACTCGACCGCATGCGGCGCGTGAAGATCCGCAAGCAGCCGGTGACGGTGAAGATGGCGACGCCGAAGAGCGCTGAGCGTCCTGGCGGAAAACGCCGCGGGCCGAAGCGCCGCCACGCGGCGTAGGCCGGGGACAGTTCTTTACCGAATCTCGCGGCGGAGGCGGTCGAGGCGCTCGTCGGTGGACGGGTGCGTGGCGAGGAAGTCGGGAACTTGCCCGTCCTCCAGGCGTGACTGCCACCTACGCACCTTGACGAAAAAGTCGTAGAGCGGTCGAGCCGACACGTGCTGGGAGCGCAGGAACGCAATCGCGAACTCGTCGGCTTCGCGCTCGAATTCCCTGGAGTAGCTCAGCATCCCGAGCACGACGGGTACGCTGGCGGCCACGCCGGAGAAGTCTCCCCACAGCAGGCTGGCGACGGTGCCCACGCCGACCGACTGGAGCACCTGCCGCACGGAGTGCTTGTTCACGACATGGCCCAGCTCGTGGCCGAGCACGCCGAGCACGGCGTCCTCGTCGCCGGCGAACCGTACGAGGCCGTCGAGCACCAGAATGATCCCACCCGGAAGCGCCATCGCGTTGATGCCGTCGTTGCCGGCGGCCCGGAATTCGAGACGGTATCGCACACCGGGGGCCGTCGCGGCTGCCGCGAGGGCGAACCGATTCGCGAGACGCGTGCGTCGCTCGATGTCGACGCTACTGCGGCGCATGTAGTGCTTGTCGAGGACGCCGAGCACCTGCTCACCCATTCGCGCCTCGAGCCGCGGCGGCAGACTGAAGGCCAGCCAACGTGCGGTCGCGGGCAGTCCCTTGAAGTAGAAGAGGCCGAGCATCGCGACGATGACGGCCAGCGCGACGATCACTGCCGGCCATCGTTGCTGCAGGCGCACGGCGAGCGACAACTCCACTCCCGAGCGTCGAAGCTGCTGCGCGAAGGACCGGTTCGTGTCGGGCACTTCGAGGGCGGCGCCGCCCGGTAACCAGACCAGACGCGGCGCACGATCGAACGGCTCGGAAACGACCACGCGGTCGAGTCGGTCCCGATCCAGAAGGGTACCGTCCACGGTGCCGTCTGCGGTCTTGACGATGAGCTCGCCCTCGTCGATGTGCACGATGACCGGCACGGCCTCGGCATGACGACCGTCGAAGCGAAAACCCGAGAACGTGGTCATGCTCACAACCCGATGTCGAACCCGAACGCGTCGGCGGCCCCTTCGCCGGCCGCGGTCACGGGCTGCGCCGCGAGGCTGGCGGCCAGGGTGGAAAGCGGGACGCCGGACTCGATACGTATGCACTCGATGCGATAGCGCGCCAGGGCCATGGTCGCCCATGGCCAGTACACGCCGCCGCTGAGAATGCTGAGCCCCACATTCTTCAGAACGATGCGGAGCAACGGCCGGGCCTTGATCTCGCTCCGAAAGTGGATGTCGCACAGGCGGGTCCGGCTCCAGACCACGTGCTGCAGCCGCGCGGCCAGATACGGCCACGCGACGACGTAGAAGGCCAGCACCGCCAGCGCGCCGTAGATCCAGGTTTCGATCCTCGAGGAGATGAGCAGCGCTCCTGACCGGTGCCACCACGCGAACACTGCACCGATCGTGACCGCGGCCAGGATTGCGCCGAGGACGACGAACGCGAACCCCTTCGCATAGACCCCGTAAAAGCGCAGTGTCGCCGGCGTGAAGGTGAAGTCACGATCGCCGTATACCGCATTGCGGCGCTGGTAGGCCTTCAGCCGATGATGCATCCACGGCCACGCGAGGACGGAGGCGAACGTCGGAGTCCAGTAAACCCAGGTCTCGACGCTGACGAAGGCCCCGCCCACCACGGGCGCGAACCACAGAGCGAGGACCGGCAACACGGTCCAGTAGGCCTCGCCGGCCTGCGCGCGGAAACCGAACCGCAGGCCCCGAAAACTGGTGTTCGCGAGTGAGAACTGCTGGGCTCTCATGAACAGCCACGGCCCGGCCGCACAGAGCGTCGCCACCGTCAGCAAGCCCGCGGCGTTCGAGAACTGGAATGCCCACGTGTAGCCCGTCAGCAGCACGACGGCCACGAGGCGTCCACGCAAAATCGCGACAGGATTGCCGTGATAGTCGAACACGTGCCCATCGAGCCACGTGTTGTGCCTGAAATACGTGGCCTTCCGGACCTTCGCCCACGCCGAATACAGGCCCAGCGTGAGCAGCGTGAGCAACAGGTTGACGACCCAGATCCGGAAGTACTCACTGCCGCGCCCGGTGAACACGGCGCCGATCGCGTGGCCAGCTTCAGGAGGCAGCTCATCGTCCACTCATTCATGGTGACATGACACGCCGCTCTTCCCTGAGTAGAATCACCCCACCGACATGGAAATTTCTCCGCACGGCGGGCGTTTAGTCGATCGGGTCCTGCGCGGCGACGCACTGCGCGATGCGCGCGAGCGCGTCGGCTCGCTCAAGCGGATCGCGCTCAACGCGCGGACGATGTCCGATCTCGAGCTCCTCGCCGTCGGCGCCTACAGCCCGCTCGAGGGCTTCATGGGCGAGTCGGATTACCGGACGGTCCTGAACGAGATGCGCCTCGTCAGCGGCTTGCCGTGGACGCTGCCGATCACCCTGGCCGTCCGAAAGACCGCCGCCACCACGATCCGCGCCGGTGAGGACATCGCGCTCGTCACGCCGTGGGAGGAGCCGCTGGGCATTCTCCACGTCGAGGAGCACTTCGCCTACGACGGCCGGGAGGAAGCACGGCTGGTCTACGGCACCGACGACCCGCGCCATCCGGGCGCACAGTACCAGCTCACGCGGGGCGACGTCCTGCTGGCGGGGCCGGTCGACCTGATCGCGCGTCAGCCGCTCAAAGGGTTCGACGCCTACCGGCTGGATCCCGTCGATGCACGGGCGCGCTTCGGACAGCTCGGCTGGCGCACCGTGGTCGGCTTCCAGAGCCACCAGCCGATGCACCGCGCCCACGAGTACATCCAGAAGTGCGCGCTGGAGCCGGTCGACGGGCTCTTCATCCATCCGCTGGTCGGCCAGACGAAGCTCGACGAGCTGCCGTCGGAAGTGCGCGTCCGCTGCTACCAGGTGCTGGTCGAGCAGTACTATCCGCAGAACCGCGTGGTGCTGGCGGTCTTCCCGGGCGCCATCCGCTACGCCGGGCCTCGCGAGACGCTTTTCCACGCGCTCGTGCGGAAGAACTACGGGTGCACGCACTTCATCGTGGGCCGCGAGTACGCCGGCATCGAGAGCACCTTCGCGCCGATCACCGTCGACGAGATCTTCCGCACGTTCACGCCGGCCGAGCTGGGCATCACGCCCCTCTTCTTCGACGAGACCTTCTACTGCCGCCGCTGCGAGGCGGTCACCTCGCCCAAGACCTGCCCGCACGCGTCGCAGGATCGCATGGCGCTCAGCGGTGCCGTCGTGCGCGAGCTGCTGGGGCGCGGCGAGCTGGTGCCCACGGAGTTCGCGCGTCCCGAGGTGGCCGAGATCCTGCGCAGCTGGGTGCGCGGCACCGACGTCGCCACCGCGCCGGCCCCGCCCTCGACTGCCCCCAAGGAGACGAAGGCTCAGCGAGCCGAGCGGCTGAAGCGCGAGACGAACCCCTGGGAGGCGCTCGAGGAGATCCGCCGCTTCGCCCGCGACGGATATCAATCGATCCCCGCGGCGTGGCTCAACACGTACTTCCGCTGGTGGGGCGCCTACACCCAGGGCGACGGCATCGGCGCGGTCGGTGGCAAGAGCGGCGAGGGCAAGGCCGTGCCGTACTTCATGGTGAGGATCCGCATCCCGAACGGCCAGCTCTTCTCGCACCAGCTCCGGACGATCGCGCGCTTCGCCGAGCGCAGTGCGCGCGGCCAGGCCGACATCACGGTCCGCGAGAACTTCCAGCTCCACTGGGTGCCGATCGAAGAGCTGCCGGATCTCTTCGAGAGCCTCACGCGAGCAGGGCTGGCGACGATGGGCACGTGCGGCGACGTGACGCGGAACATCACCGGCTGCCCGGTGGCCGGCGTGGACGCCGACGAGCTGGTCGACGCTTCGCCGCTGGTGCACGCCGCCACGCGCATGCTGAACGGCAATCCCGACTTCTACAACCTGCCGCGCAAGTACAAGATCACGATCGCCGGCTGCCGCGCGTGGTGCTCGTACCCGGAGATCAACGACATCGGGATGACGGCCATCCGCCACCCCGAGAGCGGCGAGGTCGGCTTCTCGCTCCGCGTGGGCGGCGGCCTCTCGACCAACCCGCACCTCGCCCTGCGGCTGAACGCGTTCGTGCGCTGGAACCAGGCGCTGGCCGTCATTCGAGCCATCACGGAGATCTTCCGTGACAGCGACGTGCTTCGCCAGGACCGCGAGAAGGCACGGCTGAAGTTTCTCTTCCTGCAGCACGGCTGGACCGCCGAGCGCTTCCAGGAGGAGCTCGAGCGACGCATCGGCTTCGCCCTCGAGCCCGCGGTGGCCGAGCAGCCGCCTGACGACGTCTACCGCGATCACGTCGGCATCCATCCGCAGAAGCAGGACGGCTATGTCTACGCCGGCGCCGCGGTGCTGCGTGGACGCCTCACCGCCGAGCAGATGCGGTTCATGGCCGATCTCGCCGAGCGCTATGGCAGCGGCGAGCTTCGCACGACCACGATGCAGAATCTCCTGATCCTGAACGTCCGCCGTCAGCAGGCCGATGCCCTGACGCGGGAGATCGAGGCGGCCGGTCTGCGCGTTCAGGGCT
>MNEG01000136.1 GCA_001917585.1 Candidatus Rokubacteria bacterium 13_1_40CM_68_15 | reverse complement strand
GCATCGCCGACTTCGGGTTCAAGGACGGCATGCTCGTGCTGACGATCGCCATCGGCGTCGATCGCGCGACCCTCTCGTTCGGCGGGAGCGACAGCAAGGACGCGACGTCGCAGAAGCAGGCGGACAGCGGCGTCACCGCGGAGCTCGTCGGCATCCTCGGCACCTTCGACGTCCAGGTCGACGTCTTCGGCCTGCTGAGCGGCAACTTCCGCGTCAACGTCCCCGGGAAGTTCTCGCTGCGCGTGGCCGGTCTCGAGGTCGTCGTCCCGAACGTGGTGAAGGTGACGGCCGACGGCATCGTGATCCAGTACGACCCCGGCCTCACGGGGGCGGCCCGCCGCAGCCAGGAGCTGGTCCGCATCAACAGCGCGAAGATCCTCTTCCCGAGCTTCGGCGTCCAGGGCGAGATCCGGCCCTTCGACCCGAGCACGGGTCGCAGCGTCACGCTCGGCCCCGACGAGCCCGGCGCCGGGTTGATTCCAGGCCTCGTGGTGCGCCGCAACGGCTTCACGATCGGCACCGCGGAGCTCTCGTTCGGCCGCGAAGACACCTCGGGCGGCGCGCTCACGTCCACGACGTCGGGTCAGCGGACGATCAAGTTCGGCAGCTTCCTGGAATTCGACGACATCCGCATCGGCGTCAACAACTTCGAGGTGAACTTCGACGCGGAGAGCCCGGTCGTCTTCAACGGCTCGATCTTCGTCGCCTCCGGCGGCGCCAAGTTCTTCCCGGGCCGGCCGATCTCCGCCACCATCACGGACCGGCAGACGGCCGACGACGTGAACCCGGACGGCACCCCGAACGACGAAGCCATCCGGCTGCAGCTGACCTTCTCGAACGGACGGGTGGATTCGTTCCAGTTCCAGGTCGACACCCTGGTCATTCACCTGAGCAGCTTCGTCACCTTGACGGCGCGGGAGCTGAGACTCGATACCGGCGCCGCCGCCGATCAGGAGCTGATCTCGTTCCAGTCGATCGGCGCCCTGGTGAAGATCGGCTCGTTCGAGCTCGGCGGCGAGGCGCGTAATTTCGCCTTCCTGGGCGATGGCAGCTTCAGGACGAAGCCCGGCTTCGGGATCTTCCTGACCATCGGCTCGGCCACGGGCAGCAGCTTCAAGTGGCCGGAGTGGCTGCCCGTCCACATCAACGCCATCGGCATCGAGTGGGCGGACATCCAGAACCACCCCGACGACTTCATCCTGACCCTGTCGCTCGCCGTGACGGAGATCAAGGGGCTGAAGGGGCTGTCGTTCACGGGCGCCATCGAAGGCGTGAAGATCTCGCCGAAGCTGCTGCTGGAGGGCAAGTTCCCGATCATCGACGTGGCGTCGATCGGCATCGGCGTGAAGGGCAAGCTCTTCGGTGGCGACATCGACGCCGGGCTCATCGGCGGCATCCTGAAGCTCGACAAGAACTTCGCCATCATCGGGCCGTTCGATTCCACCACGCCCGTGGCCGAGCGCATCTTCTTCGTGGGCGTCCAGGGCTCCTTCAGCCTGGGCGGGGTGGGCGGGTTCAGCATCCGCTTCGCCCTGAGCGAGCTCGGCCCGCTGGGGATCTTCATCAGCGCCAGCCTGCCGACCGGCATCGTGGTCTATGCGCCCGCGGGCCTCACCATCAACGACTTCGCGGCCGGGGTGGAGTTCTTCAAGACCCTGCCCTCCATCGAGGATCCGTTCGCGCTGCGCAATCCAGAGTTCGGGCTGCCGACGGATCTGACGGCCGAGCAATGGCTCGAGTCGGTCAAGCAGCAGGTGGCGGGCCAGGCGAAGCTGCTGGCGGCGAATCCCAACCTGAACGGCTTCACCGCGGCGTTCACGTCGCCGATGGTCATCACCGGCAGCGCGAAGCTGTATACCCTTTACGCCTCCAAGCAGGTCTTCAACGCACAGGTCATCATCAAGATCAGCACCGATGGCAAGTTCCTCATCGTCGGCAAGCTGAACTTCGCCAACGACAGCATCAGCATCAGCGGCAAGCTGTACGCCGACCTCAGCAACGTCACGAGCGGCAAGGTCGTGGTGCTCTTCCTGGCCGACGTCCCGGACCAGGTGCGGCTGCTGACCATCTACGGAAAGCTCAAGACGGGCTTCCGCAACGCCTCCGGCGAGGAGGTCACCTTCGACGTGGTCGACGCCGTCCCGCCGACGCCGACCGCCACCAAGCCGACGGCTGCGGTGATCGACCCTGTCCAGAGTGGCGGCAGCGTCGATGTCACCACGGTGAACCGTGCCGATCACACGTCGCCCGATGGCCGGCGCTTCGTCGACGTGAGCTTCAATGCGCCGCCGGGCGCCGCGCTGGATCAGGCGTCGGTGCTCGACAGCGACGACGAGCTCACGGTGTCCGCCAACGGCACCGCCGTCGGCGTGGACGGCACCCCCATGCCGCTGGACACGATCATGACCGACGCCGGCCCGATGGCCATGCCCCTCGCGCTGGAGCTGGTCGACGGCGTCCAGAGCGTGACCCGATTCGGCCCGAGCCGTGGCGTGGTCGTCAAGGAGGGCGATGCCGAGGTGCCCGCGACGGCCGCGGCCGACGAGGACCAGGACGGCGACCGGGACCTCGACGATCGCTTGCTGGAGGGGGCGATCGCGAAGCTATCGGCGACCAGCCTCGCGGACGCCGAGAAGAAGCGCCCCGGACTGCGCGTCGAGAACCAGAGCGTCTCGATGCCGGGCGGCAGCGTCACCACCGTTCGCGCGGTCACCGCGCTGGCGAAAGAGACTGTGGTCAAGAAGCAGGGCGAGCTGGCGAGCGCCACCAACGACGATCTGATGATCGCCGCCATCCGGAAGATCGGCACCAACCGGTTCCGCTATCTGCTGGATGCGTCGTTCACGAACTTCGCGACCGGCACGGTGACGGTGACGTTCAACGCCGGCAGCTTCAAGAACCTGGACGTGAAGCTGGAGAACGGCACCGTCGTCGCCGGCGCGGCGAACGAAGAGATCGTCGCGACCTTTGCCGTCGAGGGCGCCACCGCCACCCTCACCGACCCGGGCGCGGGCGGCACCGTCGACATCAACGCGCTCAACAACCGAAACTACATCGACGTCGCCTTCGTGGCGCCGACCAGCCCCGCGTCGCTCGCCGTCGACGAAGCCTCGATCACCGATCTGGCGCCGGAGTTCGGTCTCACCGGCGAGGGGCTCGGCTCGATCGTGCTCGACGAGAGCCGCGCGCCCGTGCTCGTCAACACGAGCGCGGATACGAAGACGTTCCGCTACTGGCTGACCGGCGCGTTCGCCGCCTCCGGCAGCGTGACGCTGACGTTCCTGCCCAACAGCTGGGCCTTCAACGTGACGGACTTCGACCCGGGCCACGCGGGCGACGATCCGGCGGCGTCGGCGACGGTGCCGGATCTGGCCGGAACGACGAAGACGCTGACCCTCGGCGGGACCGTCACCGCCGGCGATACCTGGACCGTGACCATCGACGGGGCCGACTACGACTACGTAGTCGAGACCGGCAACACGCTGAGCACCATCGCCCAGGGTCTGGCCGGCCAGATCGATCCGGTGGTCGGGCTCGCGGCTGGCGCCGAGGGCGGCACGCTGGTCGTCGCGAAGACGGGCGGCGGCCGGTTCAACCTCACCACGACGCTTCCGGCCGGCGCGACGGCGCCCATCGCCGACGTCACGACGGCGACGAAGTCGGTCGTCGTGAGCGGCGGCGTCACCGCCGGCGAGGTCTGGAGGGTGACCGTCGCCGGGACGGCGTATACCTACACGGTCCAGGCCTCGGACCACGATCCGAGCGACATCGCGCGGGGCCTCGCGCTGCAGATCGATCCCGCCGCCGGGTTCGTGGCGAAGGCCGAGGCCGACGGCCTCGTCGTCACGAAGGTCGACGGCGGCGCGTACGTGCTGCAGGCGACGGCGCCGGCGGCCCGCGTCGCGACCACCACCCAGAACCTCTTCACGCTCGGCGACCCCGAGCAGTTCCTCACCGTCGTCTTCCCGGTCGCCGACAGCGGCAAGGAGATCGTGGAGAGCTCGATCACCGACACCACCGGCGCCACCGCCGCGGAGATCACCATCGACAGCGTGCGCGTGCCCGGCACGACGACGGCGGCTGACTGGACGGTGACCCTCGATACCGCGGTGGCGCCGACGAAGGTCACGGCCACCATCTATCGCTACAAGGTGAACGTCAATCCAGGGACGTCCTCGCTCTCGCGCGTCGTCGTCGAATACCGGTTCATCGATGGGTCGTGGAACGAGCGGACGCAGGGGGCCACCGACGCCGGAACGCCGATCGTCATCGCCAGCAAGGACGCCAACCCGGCCACGCCGGCCATCGACAACATCAACGATCCGAGCACCAATCCGAACCTGCGCCAGCCGTTCAGCCTCGGTGCGAGCCTGCCCAGCGTGCTCCGAGTGACCATTCCCGACGCGCCCGCCGGCTTCCCCCCCGGATTCAAGCTCGATCCGGCGTCGGTGACCGATGCCGGCCGGGAGTTCGACATCGTGGTCGCGAGCGGCAACTGGACGGTCGAGTTCGATCCGAGCCGCGCCGTGGTCCAGATCGGCAGCTCCAACGTCTTCGACTTCCCGATCATCGTGTCGCTGCCCGAGAATCCCAGCCGGACGGTGACGCTGCGAGCCGACTTCCTGCCGAGCGCCTGGGCCTACACCGGCCCCACCACCGGTGGCACGCAGCCCGGCGACACGAGAGACCTGGGCAATCTGAGCGGCACCAACAACCGGACCTTCGTCGACGTCACGTTCGCCCCGAGCGCCGGGAGCACGCTCGTCACCTCGTCGATCGATGGCGGTGAGTTCGCGCTCACGGGGTTCGGCGGGGCGGGCGTCGTCCCGGCGGCGGGGCCACCGCTGCGCGTCGGCGATCGCACGTTCCGCTACCTGCTCACGGGTGACTTCGCGGGCGGCGAGGTGACGGTGAACTTCGCGGCCGACCAGTGGAGCGACGCGGGCTCGGTCAGGAACCGCGCGTTCTCACAGACCTTCACCGTGCAGGGCACCCGGGGCGACCTCGTCAAGCGGACCATGGTCCCCGTCCTCGACGCCAACGGGGAGCCCACCGGCGACCAGGTCGAGGTGGTCACGAGCCTGAACGGCCGCAGCATCGGCAAGCAGACCATCAACGGGCTCGGCTATCTGGAAGTGGTCTTCCAGCCGAGCGGCGGCAATCGTCTCGACCCCACGTCGATCAACGGCGACGAGCTGGAGCTCCGCGACGGCGAGGGACATCTGATTCCGCTCGATCCGACGCCGGTGCGCGTGGGGCTCACGGACACGTACCGATACTCCTTCACCGGCGCGCTGGAGGCGGGCGAGTACACGCTGACGTTCCGCGCCGGGACGCTCACGGACACGGGCGGCGTCGCGAACCAGCCGCAGACCGAGACCTTCGTCGTGGAGCTGGCGACGGCGCGCCTGGCGAACCCGACCGCGGGAGTGGTGATCAATCGCGAGGACCTCAACAGCCTCGGCTACATCGACGTGACGTTCAACGCCGTGCAGACGCCCGGCACGTCGGGGACTCCGTTCGCGGCGGATCCGAAGTCGATTCTCGATGCCGACCCGGAGTTCACGCTCGCCGGCGGCGCCGACGACCGCATCGTGGTCGACGGCGCGCCCATCCGGCTGCGCGACACCGGCGGCGCCCCGACGAACACCTACCGCTATTTCTTCAGCGGCAAGTTCGGCAACGCGCCCGTCACGGCGACCTTCGTCGTCGGAAGCTGGCAGGACGTGAGCGGCAACCCGGTGCAGCAGCCGCAGATCGACGCCGGCACCGCGGCGACGGCCGGAGCGTTCAACCGTCGGCCGTTCATCGACGTCACCTTCGATCCGACCAACGAGGCTCGCGTCGATCTCCAGACGATCAACGGCGACGAGTTCACGCTCATGGGCGCCGACGGGGAGAATCTCGTCCTCGACAAGGTCCTCCAGGTCAACGACGTCACGTTCCGCTATTCGTTCAGCGGCCAGTTCAACACCGGTCGGCTGACCGTGCAGTTCGTGGCCGGCGCCTGGGCGGACACCGAGGGCAACACCGGCATCGCGCGGACCGAGAAGATCCAGATCGTCAGCAGCGCCAAGGTCTTCTTCATCGAGCTGTCCGGCGGCATCATCCTCCAGGCGGGCGACTTCCTCGAGGAGCCGCTGATGGAGGTCAAGGCCCAGGCCACGCTGGAGATCGACTCGGCGCGGAAGGTGTTCGAGCTGTCCTTCAGCGGCCAGCTCAAGATCATCAAGCTCGGCACCGTGGGCGCCACCGCCGGGAAATTCGTGCTCGACATGAGTAACACCCTGAGCTCGGCGCCGCAGTTCTGGGGTGTCGCCACGCTGGAGACCAATTTCAAGGCGCTCGAGCAGTACGGCGTGTTCCTGTTCGCCAAGGGCACGCTGCAGATCAACCTCACCGAGTTCCAGAAGACCGAGACCCTCACCCTGACCGGCCTCGGGCCCAACGGGACGGACCTGACGCGCACGTTCGTCTTGCCGAAGCTCAGCTTCTCGCTCGAGCTGGTCGGCCAGGTACGCATCCGGCCGCCGGGGACCCAGACCGATCTGGTCCGCATGCAGGGCGGGTTCTTCCTGAGCATCAACCCCGAACGGTTCGAGCTGTTCGCCACGGCGGAGCTGTCCTTCGGCGTGGGCGACGCCCAGATCACGTACGGCGCGGCCACGGGTCTCATCGTCATCGTGACGGGCCAGACGCCCGGCCAGAACGCCGGCGTGGCGGGCTTCCTCAAGGTCAGCTCGTCGGCCGCCCTGGGCATCCCGGGCGTCGGCGATCTGTTCAAGATCAGCGGCTCGGTCACGGTGATGTTCAACACGACGCGACAGGAGCAGCACTTCCAGATCCCGCAGGCGTTCCTGCCGCTCCTGCACCCGGGCGAGCCGACGGTCATCGCGATCTTCGCCTCGGCGCCGTCGCTCGACGGCACGCGCAACCCGAACGCGCCGCCCGGAGGCGAGGTCTACGTCCAGGCCACCATCCAGGCCGAGCTGACGATCGGCGGGGTCATCAGCCTGACCGGCTTCATCCAGCTCGAGGTCGCCGTCTCGAGCGCGGGCGCGCGCCTGAAGCTCACGGGCGCGGTGAGCACGCAGGTCCCGCTCCTCGGTTCGCTGACCGGCACGCTCAACCTCAACATCTTCATCGGCAGCGAGACCGGCGTGGTCGGGCGCGTCTTCCTCGCCCTCGCCGGCAACGGCATTCCAGGCATCGCCTTCAGCGGGGCGTTCCTGCTCGAGATCAACACCTTCACCAACCCCGCCGCGCCCCAGCGGACCATCGAGACCTTCAAGCTCCGGACGCGGACCATCAACGGCAGGACGGCGTTCGACGGCTTCGAGCGCGACAGCGCCGGCAACCTCGTCGTCGTCTCCGAGGAGATCGGGGTGGTCGGCGGCTTCCGGTTCGTCTTCGCCGGCCAGCTCATGATCGCCAACACCGTGCGCGTCGAGGCCGAGGTCAAGTTCCGCATCGAGCTGGCCGGGAGCAACCCGGGCATCGAGCTCGTCATGAACGGCACGATGAGCCTGAACCCGATCGGACAGGTCGCCCTCATCGACAGCGGGTTCCGCATCAACCCCGAAGGCATCGTCGCGCGCTTCAACCTCCAGCTGGACGTGAACTTCGGCCGCGACGTGGGCCTGAAGTTCAACGTGTCCGCGCTCTTCACGCTGAACACGACCGGGCGCGTGCAGTCGCTGGGTTCCAGCAGCGTCGATCCCGGCTTCCGCCTGAGGCTCGAGGGCTCCGTGGAGTTCCTCGGCTTCGCGCGGGCGAGCGGCTTCGTCGACCTGACGATCTCGCCGCAGGGACTGCAACTGCTCTTCGCCGTCTCGTTCAACCTCGGCGGCCTGGTCTTCGAGGCCAAGGGCGGCGCCGCCATCGTCACCGGCGCCGATCCCGGCTTCGTGCTCAGCCTGCAAGTCCGGGCCGTCGCCGACGTCTCGGTCTTCTACATCGAGGCCTCCGGCCTCCTGCAGGTGAACACGACGAACGCCGCCCGACTGGGCGTGGCGGCCCACGCGTTCACGCTCGATCTGCGCGGCAAGGTCGAAATTCTAAAAGTGCTGAAGCTCGACACGAGCCTGAGGGTCGAGGTCAGAGGTAACGAGTGGTCCTTCCGCGCGAGCGCCGACGTCGACTTCTTCGGCATCGTCAAGCTGAGCGGCAGCGTGTTCGTCGACTCGAAGGGCAACTTCGACATCAACCTGCGCGGCACCATGCTGCTCGGCTCGGAGTCCTTCGGACTGAAGGGCGAGTTCCACTTCCGGGTCCGGTCCGAGGTCATCTCCGACGCCATCGGCAATCCCTACTTCATCTTCGAGCTCAGCGGCGGCGCCTCCGTGAGGGTGAAGGTGTTCGGCATCACCCTGGCCGGGGTCGGCCTCGATTTCTCCTTCCGGGCCGAGGGCAACGGCAGCGTCCCGATCGTCCTGAAAGTGACGGTGAAGATCGACCTCGGCCTCTTCTCGATCAAGAAGACGGCGAGCTTCAAGATCGGCGTTCTGGAGCTGCCCAAGCCGGTGTTCCTGGGCGGTCGCCCGGGCAGC
>MNEG01000094.1 GCA_001917585.1 Candidatus Rokubacteria bacterium 13_1_40CM_68_15 | reverse complement strand
GGGGCTCCGCCTGGACATGCAGATCGAGATCAAGCGCCTGCAGCGTCAGTTCGGCCTCACCGCGATCCTGGTCACGCACGATCAGGACGAGGCGATGAGCGTCGCCGACCGCATCGCGGTCATGAACCAGGGACGCGTCGAGCAGTTCGACACGCCGATCAACGTCTACGACCACCCGGCGACGCTCTTCGTCAGCGGCTTCATCGGCACGACGAATCTGCTCCCGGGGCGGGCCCTGGCGTCGTCGAACGTGGGGACGCTCGTGGAGCTGGAGGCCGGGGCGCGCCTCGTCGTTCCCGGCGATCGCGTCTTTCCCGCGGGCGCGCCGGTGATGCTCTCGGCGCGGCCCGAGCAACTCTGTCTCCACGCCGAGCCCTCGAGCGAGCGCTGGCGCGTGCAGCGCCGCCTCGCGGTGCCGCTCGGCCCGAACACGGTGCACGACCTGGCCACGCCCCAGGGCGTCACGCTGAAGCTCGTCGAGCCCCGGCTCGGCGCGCCCGTCGAGATGACCGGCGAAGCGTGGTGCGGCCTGCGCCCCGACGCGCGGCCCGGGCTGTTCCCGCTCCCGACGCCGATGTGAAAAGGAGAAGCCATGAGCCATGGACGATCGAGCCGACGTGAATTTCTCGCCGCGGCGGCGGTGACGCTTGGATCGCTTGCGATCGGACGACCGGCGCACGCGAAGGGCTCCGTCACCGCCGCAATGTACCCGGGAACCTGGGAAGAGGCCTTCCGCGCGCATGTGATGCCAGCGCTCAAGGCCTCGCACGACATCGATCTCGAGATGACGCCGCTCTTCGCCGTCGATCAGATCGCCAAGGCCCAGGCCGCGCGGGGCGCGCCGCCCTTCGACGCCTTCGTGCTCGACCCCGGGCCACGCGTCACCGCCATCGACCGTGGGCTGTTCGAGAAGTTCGACGCCCGGCGGCTCGGCAACCTTTCCCGGCTGCCCGCGGGCATGACCGACGAGTGGGGCGTGACGGTGGCGGCCCAGGTGGTCGGCATCGGCTACAACCCCAAGAAGCTGCCGAAGCCGAAGGGCTGGACGGATCTGCTGAAGGACCCGTGGGTCTCGCGCCTCGGGATGACCGGCTTCCAGACCACCTTCGGCACCGTGTCGATCATCGAGATCGCCAGGCAGTTCGGCGGCTCGGAGACGAACGTCGAGCCGTTCTTCGTCGAGATCAAGAAGGTCCTGCCCAAGGTGGCGGCGATCGGAGCCCCCGCATCGATGCCGGCCCTGTTCCAGCAGGGGCAGTGCGACATCACCTACACGAATACGCAGACCGTGGCCACCCTGCGCGGGCGCGACGTCGACATCGAGTTCGTGAAGCCGGAGAGCGGAGCGGTGGCGTTCTTCACGACCATGCACATCGCCAAAGGCTCCCGGGAGCTCGAGAACGCGTACAAGTACTTCGACACGGTCATCAGCGCGCCGGTGCAGTCGGCGCTGATGCAGCCGCCGAACAACTTCATCCCGGTGAACCGGGACGTGAAGCTCGCCGCCAACCTGCCCATGGCCTCGCTCGACGAGATGGCGAAGTTCGTGCGACACGACTGGTCGAAGATCAACCCCCTGCGCGCAGGCTGGATCGAGCGCTTCAACAAGGAAGTCGCCAGGTGACGCGGGCGGCCGAGTGGCAGCTCGCGCTGCCGCTCGCCCTCGCCTACGCGGCGTTCTTCCTCGTTCCGCTCGGGCTGCTGATCGCGGTCAGCGCCTTCGGTGACGAGCGGATCACCACGCTCGACGGCGCGCAGTGGCGCAAGTTCCTCGGCGATCCCTTCACCTGGAAGGTGATCGTCGACACCGTGAAGCTCGGATGCTTCACCGTCGCGGCGACCGCGCTCATCGGCTACCCGCTGGCCCTGGTGTACCTCGGCGCGGGCCCACGCTGGCAGCGCGTGATCCTCTTCGTGGTCATCTTGCCGCTGCTCACGTCGGTCGTCGTCCGGACGTTCGCCTGGATCGTGATCCTCGGCCGGGAGGGCGTGATCAATCAGGCCGTCTTGTGGCTCGGGCTCGCGCCGGCGCCCCTGCGCCTCCTGCAGACCGAGCAGGGCCTGGTGATCGCGCTGACCCAGATCGAGATGCCGATCATGCTGCTGCCGCTCCTGAGCGTGATGTCGCGGATGGACCCGAACCTGCGCGATGCCTCGGCCGGCCTCGGCGCCTCCAAGTGGCGGACGCTCTTCCGCGTCACGCTGCCGCTCAGCCTGCCCGGCCTCGTCGCCGGCTGCATGCTGGTGTTCGCCAGTGCCACCACCGCGTTCATCTCGCAATTCGTCATCGGGGGCAACCGGCTGGTCTACCTGCCGCTGATCATCTGGCAGCAATCGCTCGTCGTCTACAACTGGCCGCTGGCGTCGGTGGCCGCCCTCACCCTGCTCGTCTCCGTCGGCCTCGGCGTGGCGGCCATCGCCGCCGTGGGTCGGCGCGGCCGCGCCTACGCGGTGTAGCGATGCTCGCACGCCGGGCGAGCGACCTCGCGTACTCCGTCGTCATCGGCCTCCTCGCCGGGCTCGGCCTGCTCGTGCTGGTCGGGCCCGTCGTGATCGTGCTGCTGACGTCGTTCACGCTCGGCCGCTCGATCAAGTTCCCGCCGTCGGGCCTGTCGCTGCAGTGGTACCGGTTGCTGTTCGATCGGGTGAGCTCGAGCCAGATCCACCGCGCCGCGCTCAACAGCGTGGAGGTCGCACTGGTCGCGATGGCGGCCGCGACGGTCCTGGCCACGCTCGCCTCCGTCGCCTTGGCCCGCCGCTCCGGTCGGTGGGTGCGCGCGCTCGATACGTTCTTCATGTCGCCGATGATCCTGCCCATGCTCGCCTTCGGCCTGGCCGCGCTGATGTACTTCACCTTCCTCGGCTTTCGTCCCTCGCTTCCGCTGATCATGATCGGCCACACCGTCGTGGTGGCGCCGTTCGTCCTCCGCACGACCTCGGCGAGCATGTCGCAGCTCGACCCCGCGCTGCTCGAGAGCTCGGCCAGCCTCGGCGCCGGCTGGCTCTACACGTTCCGCCGCGTCACGCTGCCGGTGATCGCGCCCGGCATCGCGGCCGGTGCCTTCCTCGCGTTCGTCGCCTCGCTCGACAACGTTCCCGTCTCGCTCTTCCTGGCCGGGCCGCGGAGCGACATGCTGCCCATTCGCATGTGGGGAATGATGGAGAGCATGCTGGACGTTCGCGTCGCCGCCGTGTCCGGCGTCCTCATCGCCACCGTGCTCGTCCTCATGCTGGTCATGGAGCGCGTCGTCGGCCTGACGCGCCGGCTCAGAGATTGAGAAGATGGGGGCCCCGAAATGGCCCCCAAACCCCCAACGCTCAGAGCGTCCCGGCGGTCGCACCCTTTGAGAGGCAGGAGACATCATGCGAATCATCGCGGAGCCCCTGACGCAGAAGGCGTTCGCGCCCTACGGCGAGGTGCTGACGGCGCCCGACGACTTCGGCCGGGCGTACTTCGACGAGGGCCTGCGGACGAGCCGGTCCACTGCCTGGCCGAGCCTGTCGGTCTCGCGCGTGCGACCGCTCGTGCGCTTGCCGCTCGAGGCCAAGGCGCTGGAGCGGCACGAGTTCTCGTCGCAGAGCTTCCTGCCGCTCGACGTCTCGCGCTGGCTCGTGGTCGTCGCGCCCTCGGCGCCGCACGGTGGTCCCGACGCCTCGAGCGCGGTGGCGTTCCTCGCCGGACCGGGGCACGGCGTCACGTACCACGCGGGTACGTGGCACCACCCGCTGACCGTCCTGGATCGGCCGGCCCGCTTCGCGGTGGTCATGTGGCGCGACGGGACCAGCACGGACGAAGAATTTCGCACGCTCGCCACGCCGATCTTGATCGACATGGGGGCCGCGATATGGCCCCCAAGCCCCCACACGCTCGGAGCGCTCCGGCGAAGCCGTGGCGCTCCTCGGCAACGCTGACATCACGAGGAGGCGAACCAATGGCGCGAGCCTACGACCGCGACCTCATCGGGTATGGACCGAATCCGCCGGATCCCAAGTGGCCGAACGGCGCCCGGCTGGCCGTCAACTTCGTGATGAACTACGAGGAGGGCTCGGAGCCGTCGGTGCAGGACGGCGAAGGGTACTCGGAAACGGGGCTCACGGAGGCCCACGCGCTGAACCAGGGCGTGAAGGGCCGTGACCTCGCGGCCGAGACGATGTTCGAGTACGGCAGCCGCGTCGGGTTCTGGCGGTTGATGCGCCTGTTCCTCGAGCGCCGCCTGCCCCTGACCATCTTCGGGTGCGCGCTCGCGCTCGAGCGCAATCCGCCGGCCGCGGCGGCAATCCGCAAGGCCGGCTTCGACGTGTGCAGCCACGGTTGGCGATGGATCAAGCACTACGAGCTGTCGCGCGCGACCGAGCGCGAGCACATCCAGCGGGCCATCGCGTCGTTCGCCAAGAGCGTGGGCGAACGGCCGCTGGGCTGGTACTGCCGTTATGGACCGAGCGTCAACACCCGCGAGCTGGTCGTCGAGGAAGGCGGCTTCCTCTACGATTCCGACGCCTACAACGACGAGCTGCCATACTGGACGACGGTGAAAGGCCGCGGGCACCTCGTCGTTCCCTACTCGCTGACCAACAACGACGGGAAGTACGCGGGCTGGACCGGCACGTCCGACCAGTGGTTCTCGTTCGTCAAGGACGCGTTCGACATGCTCCATCGCGAAGGCGCGCACCACCCGAAGATGATGTCGGTCGGGCTGCACATGAGGATGATCGGCCACCCGGCGCGCGCGGCCGGCCTCGAGCGGCTGCTCGACTACATGCTGAAGCAGGACGGCGTCTGGATCACGCGACGGCTCGACATCGCGCGCCACTGGATCGCCACTCACCCTTACCCGGGCCAGGGGCTGAACGAAGCGCGCGCGCAGCGGCCAGCCCGGTCAGCGCGGAAACCGAGCCGGCGGTGAGCGCCCCGGATAGCACCGCCGTACTAATGAGCGGGCCCGCTCTTCGCTACACTGCGCTCACCGATTCCCTCGATGACGACGACGCAGACGATCGCCCAGCTGAGGAAGACCGGGCTCACCGTCCTGGGTGACATGCCCTGGGGCACGCATTGTTGCCACTTCTTCCAGACGCGCGGGGACCTCCTGGAGACCCTGGTCCCCTTTTTCAAGGTGGGGCTGGAGAGCAAGGAATTCTGCCTCTGGGTCGTCCATGCGCCCTTGACCGAGGAGCAGGCCAGGAGGGCGATCAGACAGCGCATTGCCGAGAGTGATCGGTATCTGGACGAGGGCCGCCTCGAGATCGTGTCGAGCCGGGAATGGTACCTCAAGGGAGGCAGCTTCTCGATGAGGCGGGTCCTGCGCGCGTGGGACGACAAGCTCGCCGAGGCAGTGGCGCGCGGCTACGCCGGGATGCGAGCCAACGGGAACGTGGCGTGGCTCGAGAAGAAGGACTGGACACGCTTCGACGAATACGAGCGAGCGCTCAACGAGTCGCTCGCCCGGAAGGCCATGATCGTCCTGTGCAGCTATGCGCTGCAGAAGTCCGGCGCCGCCGAGGTCCTCGACGTCGCACGGACGCACCAGTTCGCCATCGCGAAGCGGCGTGGGAGCTGGCAGGTCGTCGAGTGGAGGACTCCGCCGAGCTCGGAGGATCCCTACCAGACCCTGACCACCCGGGAGCGGGAAATCCTCCTGCTGGCGGCCGAGGGCCTCACGAACCCGCAGATCGCCCGGCGGCTGTCGATCAGCGTCCGCACCGTCGAGAGCCATCGCGCGAATCTCATGCGAAAGCTCGGTCTCCGTAATCAGACGGAGCTGGTCCGGTACGCGCTCCGGCGCGGACTCCTGGCCCTGGAGCATCGAAGCCGGCCCTAGCCCCTTCCGTACGCGTACCAATTGCGGCGCGCTGAGATGATGGCACTCTTAGCTCCATGGCGCCGTCGAAGCCTCCCGCCCACCGAAGGTACAGACCCGATACCGCCGATCTCAGTACCCGTACGGATCGCGGAGGCCCGGGCGGGGCCCCTCGGGCGAAGACGAGAAGGACGACGCGATCGGGGGCGCTCTCCATCACCTTGCTCTTGGTCTCGCACGGTCATCTGCTCCGTCTGACGATGCGTCGCCGAGGACACGCAACGGGACGGGTGCGAACGGAGTGGCGTGTCTACCGGGTGAACAAGGCGTGCCGACGCTGCCAGGCTCTGTCGCCGGGTCTGATCCGCTCATCGGGGGAATTCAGGGCGAGCCTCGCGAAGCTTCTTCTCGATACTGACTGAGCGGTTCGCGTTCGGCCTGATCTAGACGCCGCTGCCGAAGCCCCCGGCGGTGCGGACGGTCGCCGCCTCGCCCATGTGCCCCGATGAGTGGAACAGGGCGATGCCGCTCAGCACCGCCGTACGCGGCCGGCCGGGGAAGGCCTTCATCAACATCTCGGTCCGGGCGCCGAAGGCGCCCTCCGCCGCGGCGCGTCCGAAGGCCTCGGCGGTCGCCGGGCCTTCCCAGTCCTGCGGCTTGAAGCCACCGATCACCTCGCGCGTGCGCCGTCCGACCCCGTCGCGGTACTCGCGGAGCGCGCCGAGGTCGATCTGCCGCGTCAGCTCGGTGACCTCGGGGCTCGTCATGCCGATGCCGAAGTCGCGGCGGGTGATCCCGAGCCGCTTCATCCACGCGTCGTCGAAGACCTGGGGCCGCCCGGCCAGCACCACGTTGACGATGATGTCCTCGGCACGCGCGATGTGCCACATGAGCCAGGCCACCGAGTTGAGGTCCTCGCGTGGCCGGACGCGCATCTGCTCATCGGTGAGTCCGCCGAAGGTGCGCTCGGCCGCCGACATCTTGTTGCCGCCCACGGCCGCCGAGTGCATCACGGCGTGCTGGTCCAGGAACAGGTCACGAACGTCCATGTGATGGTCCTCCCTCGAGGGCTCGGTGGAAGGATACCGCACTCGTCGATCCCGCACCCGTCGGTGTAATTATCACGATCGCGGTGGGAGATGACGACGGCACCTGCGATGCAGCCGCTCGACAGGCGACGGTCGCGCAAGACACGGCGGCCGAATGTCGACCCAGGAGGAAACCCATGCGATACCATACTCGAGCGTTCGCGGTATTTCTGTTGATTCTCCCGCTCGCCGTCGGCTGCGCGCGCGCAGCCCGGGAGCCGCGTGTGACCGAGGCCCCTTCCCCCGCTCCGACCGTCGTTGTCGTGCCGCCAGCCGGGACGTCGGCGCAGGCTGGCACGACCACCTCGACAACGACATCGACGCCGATGCAGGCCGCCGCGCCGATTCCCGGCCATCCGCCCGTCACCACGAGCGGCGTCGTCGCGAGCTACGACCCCGCGACCGGGGTCTTGACCTTCAAGGACGGGCGGATGGTGAAGCTCACGGAGCAGAGCAAAGTGTTGCAGCCCGTCGAGACTCGAGCCGTCCGGCCCGGCGAGCCCGTCATCGTGCGGAACGCTCTGCCCGTCGGCGTGCAATCGGCCTCGAGCGCCACCGGGAGCGCCGCCGATCGCGCGAAGACGTCGCTACGCGGCAAGCGGCATCGAATGGGGACCGTCGCGTCGATCGACGAGCCGAACCAGGTCGTCCGCCTGACGGATGGCACCGCCGTCCGGGTGACGCCGTCGACGCAGATGCACATGGGGACCGCGGGCAAGACGATGGTGCTGACTGACCTGCAACCCGGCGACGAGCTGGTCATCGTCCTGGTGGACGACGGTGCGCCGGCGGCCGGAGGCGCGGCGAGCAAGGGAATTGACCCGACGACTGAGAGGACCGTCCCGGTGCCCCCGAGTGCCCTCCCTCGCCAGGTCCCGGCATCCGTGCCGAGCGACGCCAGCGAGTTGATGGTCTTCAGAGACATCCAGGCGCCGTAGCTGATTCAGCAAAAAGGCGCTGGCAAGAACGCCAAAGCGCGCGCGACCGAGCCGTGTGAGGGATGCGCGCCCTCACACGGGCTCGGCGCATTTGTCCGGCCCGCAGCATTGCACTATGATGCGCGGCAACCATGGCAAACGACGGCGCCCTACCACTCGCGCGCTTCTCGGTGCTCGACCTCACACGCGCGCGGGCGGGCCCGACGTGTGTCCGCCAGCTAGTGGACTGGGGCGCCCGGGCGATCAAGATCGAGATGCCCGGCGGGCGCACGGGCGACGGCATGGGCGGCAATCGCCACGGGTTCGACTTCCAGAACCTGCACCGCAACAAGAAGGCGTTGACCCTGAGCCTGCGCGAGCCCGAAGGCGTCGCCATTCTCAAGCGGCTGGTGCGGGATGCCGACATCGTGGTCGAGAACTATCGGCCGGACGTCAAGCGTCGCCTGGGCATCGATTACGAGAGCCTGCGGCCGATCAATCCGCGTCTGGTCTACGGCAGCATCTCGGGCTTCGGGCAGAGCGGACCGTATCGCGAGCGGCCCGGCGTCGATCAGATCGCTCAGGGCATGGGCGGCCTGATGTCCATCACCGGCATTCCGGGCCAGGGGCCGGTGCGCGTGGGCATTCCCATTGCCGATCTGTGCTCAGGAATCCTGCTCGCCCAGGGCATTCTCGTCGCGCTCCTCGAGCGGGAGGTCACCGGCCAGGGCAAGTGGGTGCACACGTCGCTGCTCGAGGCGATGCTGTCCATGCTCGACTTCCAGGCGTCACGCTGGCTGATGAGCGGCGAGATCCCACCCCAGGCCGGAAACAATCATCCGACCGGCATACCCACGGGCGTCTTCGAGACCAGCGACGGCCACATCAACATCGCCGCGGCCGGCGACGAGATCTACGAGCGGCTCTGTCGCGCCATCGAGCGCCCGGACCTTCGAACCGACCCGCGCTTCGCCACCGCCAGGGCGCGCTCCACGAACCGTGACGTGCTGATGGAAGTCCTCATGCCGGTCACTCGGCAAAAAACCAGCGCGGACTGGGTGAAGATCCTGAACCATGCGGGCGTGCCGTGCGGGCCGATTTATCGGGTCGACGAGGCCTTCGCCGATCCGCAGGTGCGCCATCTCGAGATGGCGCAACCCGTCCGCTCCGCGGAGCTCGGCGACCTCACCATCCTCGGGCATCCGGTCTCGCACGGTCCCAGGCGGCTGCCGATCCGTACCGCGGCGCCGGAGCTGGGTCAGGATAACGAAGAGATCCTCACCTCGATCGGGTACACCAAGGAGCAGATCGCCGACCTGGCGCAGCGGGGTGTCATCTGATGAAGATCCTCACGCTCGGGTTCCTCGCAATCGTCCTGACCATCGGAGTGGCCCACGCGCAACCGCGCAACGTCATCGTCAACGGCGTTCGTCTCACCGATGGGCAGGTCGCCTCGCTGCAAAATCAATACGGCGTGCGGATCCACGATGGCGACTACTGGTACGACGGCCGGGTCGGCGCCTGGGGCTTCCGCGGTGGCCCGACGGTGGGATTCATCGTCCCCGGCCTCGCGCTCGGTGGGGCGCTCCGCCGGGATGCGTCCAACGGGAACACCGGCGTCGTGATCAACGGCCGCGAGCTGCACTGGCTCGACGTGAGCCGGCTCCAGCAGGTCACGCCCGTGTATCGCGGGTCCTACTGGATGGACGCGAGTGGCAACTTCGGCCTCCTCGGCGGCCCGCTCATGGGAAATCTCTGGGCGCTCAGCCAGCGTTCGGGGGGCCGCCGCGAGGGCATCTTGAGCACGTACGACAAGACGGGCGCGGTCGTCATCGGCGGTCGTTGACCCACGCCGCTCCGCGCTGAGGACTTCGAAGAGAGAAAGGAGCTCGTCATGCCACGCGTCGCTCCGGTCACCGGCAAGTCCGATGTACCCGCCGAGCATCAGGCCGTCGTCGACTCGGTCGTGAAAGTGTTCGGTGGCGTGCGTGGGCCGTTCAGCATGCTGCTCCACAGCCCGAAGCTGGCCGAGCGGATGCTGGCCCTGGTCACCTTCTTCCGGGACGAGACCATCGTCGAGCCGAAGCTCCGCTCGATCGCCATCCTCACCGCCGTACGCGAGCGTGAGGCCGCGTACGTGTGGGCGGCCCAGGTCGGGGCGGCCCGCCGTAACGGGCTGCGCGAGGAGGTCATCGACCTCCTCCGGGCGAAGGGCGACCCGGGCAAGCTTCCCGCGGAAGAGCGGGACATCGTGACGTACACGCGACAGCTCATCCGCGCGAACCGCGTCGACCAGCCGGTCTTCGACGCGCTCCAGAAGCGGTACGGCACGCAGTGGCTGGTCGAGCTGACGGCCGCTGCGAATTACTACACGCTCCTCGCGGGCGTCGTCAACGCGTTCGAGGTTGCGGCGCCGCCCGACGGGGACACGCTGCCGGTGTAGTCCGTCGGAGCGACTTCGTCAGGGATCGAGATCGATGTCGGCAAGACGCTGGCGTGTCGCGTGCCTGGCGGCGCTGCTCGTGGGCGGCAGCGGCGATGTCCGCGACGCGACGGCGACGCCGGCCGGCTACCGCGGCACGCTCACGCTCGCCCGGGACGGTGCGAACGACGCGTTCAACCCGGCAGTCATCGTCGATCTCGACCTCACGTCGGACAAGCTGGTGGTGCGCTTCGACGGCTTCGACGCCCACCGGACGCGCAGCGGCGAGACCGCCTTCATCACTCGCCTCACGGTCGGCTACATCGCCGACTACGGCGTCGTCGCCGCCGACGCGCGGGGCGTGCCCGGACCGCCGCTCTACGTCTGCAAGAGCTTCAGCTTCACCTCCAATCGCATCTGCCACACGCCGAAGCTCTCGCCCGACGGGCGGCTCGTGGCCTTCGGTACGGCCGCCGGCGGGGGCACTCTCTGCAAGAACGATTACGGGACGAAATGGGCGGACTACGTGATCGTGCGTGACCGCAAGGGCGTCGAGGTCGCGAGGTTCGAAGGCTACTATTACCCCGCGTGGCTCCCGGATGGGCAGCTGCTGATCCTGGGATCGCCGTGCCGAGGCGCCGGCGTGTGGATCGCCGACCGCTCGCTCCGCGCACCGGCGCGGGTGGATGGCAACCAGGTCGCGATGCCGGCGAAGTATCCCGCGGTCAGCCCGGACGGCCGCCGGGTGGCGCTCGTGTGGAACAACCAGGTCTGGACACTGACGCTCGACGGACGCCGCGAGCTCACGCAGATCACTCACGCCGACAAGCCAGTCGCGTCCGCCGCGTGGTCGCCCGACGGCGCCGCGCTCGCCGTGCTCCTGTGGAACGTGACGATGCCGGTGAAGTCCCTGCTGCTCGTGCGGCCCGGCGAGGAGCGCTCGGCCGTGGTGCGCGAGCTGCCCTTCTATCCGTTCGGCCCGATCTCCTGGCACTGACCGTCTCGCCTGCGGCCGCCGAGAGGCGCGTCCTCGTCGCGACGTTCGGCACGCTGGGGCTCGCTTACGGCTTCTGGTATTCGTACTCCGTCCTTCTCGTCGCGTTCGGGCGCGAGTTCGGCTGGAGTCGTTCGGTCGTGGCCGGCGCGTTCTCGCTGCTCGTGGTCGTGCACGGCCTGTCGGGTCCCCTGCTCGGCTGGCTCGTCGAGCGCTTCGGTGCGCGCACGGTGATCGCAACCGGCGGTGTGGCGCTCGCCGCCTCGCTCTTCGTCGGCGCGCACGTCACCGCCGTGTGGCAGCTCTACGTGGCGTTCGGCGTGCTGGCGGCGCTCGGCGTCAGCGCGGCCGGCTGGGTGCCGTCGGTGGTCCTGATCCGCACCTGGTTCCCGACGCGAGTCGGCACGGCGCTCGGCGTGGCGTCCGCGGGTATCGGCGGCGGGATCTTCGCGCTGGTGCCCTTCACCCAGGTGTTGATCGACTGGCTCGGGTGGCGCTGGGCGCTGCGCGTGCTGGCCATCATCATGGTGGCCTGGATCGTCCCCGCGACGCTCCTGCTCGTACGCGACACGCGCAGCGCGACGTCCGTTGGAGCCACGGCTGCTCTCGACGTCGGTCCCGCGTCCTCGCGGGCCTACTGGACCCTGCGGACAGTCGTGCGCACATGGCGGTTCTGGGCGACCGGCGCCGTGTTCTTTGCCGGAAGTGCGGCGACGCAGATGCTGCTCGTGCATCAGGTCGCGTACCTGGTCGATCACGGCGTGACCGCGCTCGTCGGCGCCACCGTCGTCGGTCTGGTCGGCATCGCGAGCATTGCCGGCAAGGCCGGATGGGGCGCGCTGTCCGACCGGATCGGCCGCGAGCCGACCTACACCCTGGCCTTCGCGTGCGTCGCGGCGAGCGTCGCTCTTCTCGCGCTGGCCGGTGCCCATCCCGGTGGGCTGCTGCCGTACGGCTACGCCGCCCTCATCGGCATCGGCTACGCCGTGACCGCGCCGCTCACCCCCGCGATCGCGAGCGATCTTTTTGGCGGGCCGCGGTTCGGTCGCATATTCGGG
>MNEG01000021.1 GCA_001917585.1 Candidatus Rokubacteria bacterium 13_1_40CM_68_15 | reverse complement strand
CCGTCTTCATCACCAACGCGGCGTACTTCAACCGGGTCAACGAGGTGTACGCGCGCTACTTCCCCCACAATCCGCCGGCGCGCTCCTTCGTGACGATCGGCTCGTGGCCGTGGGAGTTCGACATCGAGATCGAGTGCATCGCAACCGTGTGAGCCGGCCGGCAGCGGCTCACCGAGGAGGATCGACACCATGGCACTGGTTCCGCTGGGAACGAAGGGGAACTACGTTCACGTCTACGACTTCCGGGTGAAGCCCGGCACGGGCGAGCAGTTCATCAAGCTGTTCGACACGTTCGACTACTCGGACGGCAATCCCATGCACAAGTCGCCGGCGCAGGTGAAGGACGGCATCCTGTGCCGTGACGTGAACGATCCCGACCATTTCTATCTGCTCGGCGAGTGGTCGGACATCAAGGCGCATCGAGCGATCTTGAAGATCCTGGCTGAGGAGATCAAGCCGGAGTTCGTCCGCCTGATCGAGGGCGGCACGTTCGTGCCGAAGTACGCCGAGATCGTGTCGAGCACGCCGCAGGCGATTCTCGATCGCGCCGGGCGCTGATGCCCGGGCCCCCACGCTGCACGGTCACCATGACCGTCAACGGGCGGCGCGTGGAGGGCAGCGTACCGCCCCGCAAGCTCCTGTCGGATTTCCTCAAGGAAGACGTCGGGCTCACCGGCGTCCGGGTGGCCTGCGAGCACGGGGTGTGCGGCGCCTGCACGATCCTGGTGGACGGCCAGACGGCCCGTGCCTGCCTGATACTGACCGTGCAGGCCGACGAGGCCGACATCCGCACCGTCGAAAGCCTCGCCCGCGACGGCGTGTTGCATCCAGTCCAGCAGGCGTTCTGGGATCAGCACGCCTTGCAGTGCGGCTACTGCACGCCCGGCATGCTGATGACGGCCTGCGAGCTGCTGGAGCAGAATCCGGATCCCACCGAGGACGAAGTCCGCCGGGCGATCGCGGGCAACATCTGCCGCTGCACCGGCTACGTCCACATCGTGAAGGCCATCCGCGCTGCGGCCGCCGTCCTTCGCGGAGCGGCCCGGTGACCGTCGGCGCCACGAAGTACATCGGCGAGCGCATTCGCCGGCGCGAGGATCCGCGCTTCCTCACAGGCCGCACCCGCTACGTGGACGACATCCGCCTGCCGGGCACCGTGCACGCGGCGTTCGTCCGCAGTCCTCACGCCCACGCGGTGATCACGGCCCTTCACACCGAGCGGGCGAGCGCGGTGCCTGGTGTCGCGGGCATCCTGACGTCCCCGGAGGCGGTGAGCGCCACCCGGCCGATCCGGTGCGATTCGACCTTCCCGGAGTGGAAGGGCACGGAGTTCCCGGTGCTGGCGTGGCCCCGCGTCCGCTTCGTCGGCGAGGCCGTCGCCGTCGTCGCCGCCGCCGATCGCTACGAGGCGGAGGACGCCGCCGAGCTGATCGAGGTCGAGTACGCTCCGCTCGAGGCCGTCATCGCGCTGGAGCGGGCGGCGGAACCGGGCGGCCCGCTGGTGCACGACGCGTGGGGCGACAATCTCTTCCTGGATCGGCGGGTCAGCCGCGGTGACGTCGCCGGCGCGTTCACCCGGGCCGAGTTCGTCTGGGAGCGTAGCTACCGGACGCATCGCCACACGGGCTTTCCACTCGAGGGACGGGCCTGCGTGGCCGACTTCAATCCGGCGACCGGCATGCTGACGGTGTACTCGGCGACGCAGATCCCGCATTTGTTGCGGACCGGTCTGGCCGACAGCCTCGGCCTGGCCGAGCACGACGTCCGCGTCATCGCACCGGACGTCGGCGGCGGGTTCGGCATCAAGGCTCACCTCTTCCCCGAGGAAGTCGCGGTGTGCCTGCTCTCGATGCGCCTCGGCCGTCCGGTGAAGTGGATCGAGGACACGTGCGAGCACCTCGCCGCCTGCATCCACGCGCGCGAGCACGTGCATCGCGTGAAGCTTGCCATGACGCGGGGCGGCCGCATCCTCGGCCTCACGGCCGATGTCATCGTGGACGCCGGCGCGTACTCGGTCTGGCCGTGGACGGCGACGATGGACGCCGGGATGGCGGCCAACATGATCGTGGGGCCGTACCGCGTCCCCGCCTTCGAGGCCCGCGTTCGCGCGGTCGCGACGAACAAGTGTCCACTCGGGCCCTACCGGGGCGTCGGCCGTCCGTCCGCCGCCTTCACGATCGAGCGCGCCCTCGACGACGTCGCCCGCGCGCTCGGCCTCGATCCCGTCGACATCCGTCTCGAGAACTACGTTCCCGACGACGCCTACCCGTACACGGCGATCACCGGCCTCATTTACGACAGCGCGAGCCTCGTGAAGTCGCTCGAGCGCGCGCGCGACACGGCGGGCTACCCGCAGTTTCGTCGCGAGCAGGCGGCCGCGCGCGCCGCCGGCCGGTATCTGGGCATCGGCTTCGGCACGTACCTGGAGCAGACGGCGCACGCCACCAACGAGTTCGTGAAGCGTGGCGTGCCGATCGTCTTCGGCTACGACACGGTCTCGGTCTCGATGGATCCGTCGGGCAAGGTCACCGTGGACTCGAGCCTGCACTCGCACGGCCAGGGGCACGAGACGACGTTCGCTCAGATCGTCGCCGAGCGGCTGGGCGTCCCGCTCGGTGACGTTCGCGTGAGGTTCGGTGACACCCAGTCGGCGCCGTACGGGATGGGGACGTTCGCGAGCCGAAGTGCCGTGCTCGGAGGCGGCGCCGCGTGGAAGGCCTCGGACGTGGTGCGGCGCACGCTCGTGAAGGTCGCCGCGCACATGATGGAGGCGGCCGTCGACGACCTCGAGCTGAACGACGGCGTCATCCAGGTCAAAGGCAGCCCCCAGCATCGCATGACCGTGCGTGACGTCGCGCGCCTGGCCCATCACCGCCCGGAACGGCTGCCCGAGGGCATCCTCCCGGCGGACTTCTCGTCCACCCAGAGCTACGACGCGCCGCCCGGCTACGGCACCTTCACGAACTCCGCCCACGTCGCGATCGTCGAGGTGGATGTGCGAACCGGGTTCGTCACGATCCTGCGCTACATCGTCGTGGAAGACTGCGGCCGGATGATCAACCCGCTCGTGGTGGACGGGCAGGTGCACGGCGGCACCGCCCAGGGCATCGGGGGCGCCCTCCTCGAGCACCTCGTGTACGACGACCGGGGCCAGCTCCTGTCACCGACGCTCATGGAATACCTGCTGCCGAGCGCGCTCGACATCCCGGCCATCGAAGTCCATCACCTGGAGACGCCGTCGCCGTTCACCCTCGGAGGCATCAAGGGCATGGGCGAGGGCGGCGCCATCGCGCCGCTCCCGGCTCTGGCCAACGCGGTCTCCGACGCTCTGGCGCCTCTGGGCGTTTCGTTCGACGCCCTACCGCTCTCACCAGCCCGGGTCCTCGAAGCGATCCAGGCGCGCGGCGCCGCTTCTCGATGAAGCCCGCGCCGTTCGCCTACCATCGTGCCGGCAGCCTCACCGAGGCGGTGGTGCTGCTGGCGCAGCACGGCGCCGACGCCAAGGCGCTCGCCGGTGGGCAGAGTTTACTGCCCTTGATGAAGTTGCGGCTCGCCCGGCCCGCCGTGCTCGTGGATCTGAACGGCGCGCGTGAGCTCGCGTACGTCCGGCGCGAGGACGGCGTCCTCGCCTTCGGCGCGATGGCACGCCTGTCCGAGCTGGAGTCGGCGACCGTGAGGTCGCTGTGCCCGATGCTGGCGTGCGCCGCGCCGCACATCGGCCACCTTGCCATTCGCCACCGGGGAACCGTCTGCGGCAGCCTCGCCCACGCTGATCCCGCCGCCGAGCTGCCCGTGCTCGCGCTGGCGTTGGACGCCGAGCTGCGCGCCGCGGGACCGCGCGGCGAGCGCACCATCGCGGCGCGCGACTTCTTCGTCACGTCGCTGACGACGAGCCTGGGCGAGGGCGAGGTCGTCCGGGAGGCGCGGTTCCCGCTCCTGGCCCCGGGCACCGGATGGAGCTTCATGGAGCTCGCCCGCCGGCACGGCGATTACGCGCTCGTCTCCGTTGCCGCGGTTCTCCGCGCCGGTTCCGACGGACGCATCAACGAGGCGCGAATCGCGCTGGGCTCGGTCGCCGATCGCCCGGTGCGCTGCGCCGACGTCGAGCGCGCCCTCGTGGGCGAGCGGGGGAATCGCGCGGCGTTCGAGGCCGCCGCGGCGGCGGCCGCGGCGCCGCTCGATCCACCGACGGACGTCCACGGGTCAGGCACCTATCGTCGTCATCTCGTCACGGTCCTGGTGGAACGCGCGCTCGGCGAGGCGTCGAGCCGGACGGGCGCCGGCGAAGCGTCGCGCGCCTGATCTGCCTCAGCGTCGAGCACCTCACCAAGTCGTTCGGCGGGCTCACCGCCGTCAACCGGGTGTCCTTCGCCGTCGAGGCCGGCGCCATCACCGGGCTCATCGGCCCGAACGGCTCGGGCAAGACCGTCACCTTCGACTGCATCACGGGGTTCTATGTGCCAGACGCCGGCCGCGTCCGCTTCCGTGATCGTGACATCACCGGGCTCTCGCCCGATCGGATCGCGATACACGGGATCGCGCGCTCGTTCCAGATCACCGGCGTCTTTCGCCGGCTTTCCGTCCGCCAGAACCTGGTCTTCGCCGCCCAGGACAAGCGCATCGCGCGGAGCCTCGCCGGCATCGCGAGTCGCGCGGCCGTCGACGCCGGCCGCCTGGAGTCGGCGCTGGATCGCTTCGGCCTGCGTGGCGTCGCCGACGAGCCCGTGGCGAGCCTGTCGCACGGGCAGCAGAAGATGCTGGAGCTCGCCGGGCTCACGATCATGCAGCCACGCGCACAGCTCTTCCTCCTCGACGAGCCGTTCGCCGGCCTCACCGCGGCGGAGATTGCGGACTCTCTGACGCTTCTCGAGGAGGCACGCGGGGGCGGTCTCACGGTGCTGATCGTCGAGCACAACATGCGCGTCATCATGAGCGTGTGCGACCGCATCGTCGTGCTCGACCGCGGCGAGAATATCGCCGAGGGCGTTCCCGCGGCGATCCAGACCGATCCGCGCGTGGTCGAGGCGTACCTGGGGCGTGGCGCCGGTGCTGGACGTCCGTGAGCTGAGCGTCGGCTACGGCGGCGTCGACGCCCTCCACCAGGTGTCGCTGCGGGTGGAGCGCGACGAGACGGTGGGCGTCCTCGGCGCGAACGGCGCGGGAAAGACGACGCTCGTCAACGCGCTGGCCGGCGTGCTGGGGGCGTCGGCCGGCCGGGTCGCCTTCGACGGCGAGGACGTGACGTCGCTCACTCCCGAGCGTCGCGCGCGGAAGGGCCTCTCCCTGGTGCGGCAAGGTCGCTCCGTCTTTCACCACATGACGGTGCAGGAGAACCTCGACATGGGGGCGTATCTCGTGCGCGAGGCCGCGCAGGTCCGCACGCGCCTGGAGGCCGTCTTCGCGATGTTCCCCGTGCTCGCCGAGCGGCGGCGGCAACTGGCCGGCGCCATGAGCGGCGGCGAGCAGAAGATGCTCGAGATCGCGCGGAGTCTGATGCTGCCGTTGAAGCTGCTGATGCTGGACGAGCCGTCCCTCGGGCTCGCGCCGCGAATGTTGGAGGCGATCTTCGAAAAGATTCCCGCCCTCAACCGCGCCGGCACGGCCGTGCTGCTCGTCGAGCAGAACGCGCTGGCCGCCCTGGCCGTCTCGACGCGCGCCTACGTGATGGAGCTCGGACGGATCCGCCGCGAGGACCGCAGCGAGAGACTGGTGAACGACGCCGAGGTGCGAGCGCGTTATCTCGGCGTGGGCCCGTCCTGAAGGCTCTAACCCTTCGTCAACCTCGTCGGGGGAACGAGCGCGCGCGCGTACGAGACCAGAGGCCGCAGCGCGCCTTGCGGCAGGAAGACGATCAGCGCGACCAGCAGGATGCCGAACAGCAGCAGGCGCACCGCCACGAACTCGTGCAGCACTTCGCGCAGCATCTCGAGCACGAACACGCCGAAGAGCGGCCCGGCGATCGTGCCGGCCCCGCCGAGCATGACGGCGAGGAACAGATCGACCGAGACGAAGAAGTTGAAGAAGTCGGGGTGGGCGTACTCGACGTAGTGCACGTACACGCTGCCGGCGACGCCCGCCACCGCGGCCGCGAGCACGAAGGCGAAGATCTTGTAGCGAATCGGGCTGAGGCCCATCGCCAGCGCTTTCGTCTCGTTGTCCCGGATCGCCATCAGGGATAGCCCGATCGGCGAGCGGATCAGGCCGGCCAGCGCGGCGTGAACGGTCAGCGCGACGACCAGCGTGAGGTAGTAGTAGCCGATCTTCGATTGCCAGAGCGTCCCGCCGGGACGTGGGATGCCCTTGAGGCCGAGGCCGCCGCCCGTCATCGTGTGCCAGTTGTCGAAGATCTCGCTGGCGATGATCTGGAACGCCACGGTCACGATGATGTAATAGACGCCGCGCGTCCGGAACGATGGCACCCCGACGGCCAGCGCGATGACCGCGGTCATGAACGCGGCCGCCGGCACCGCGAGCCAGAAGGGGACGCCGTGGCGGACGGCCAGGATCCCCGAGGTGTAGCCACCGATGCCGAAGAAGGCCCCGTGTGCCATCGACACCAGCCCCGTGTATCCCATCAAGACGTTCAGGCTCGCGGCCAGCATGGAAAAGATCAGCATCGTGATGGCCAGGTGCGTGAAATAGCCCTCGCCCGTAGCCAGCGGAAACAGGACGGCGGCGAGCAGCAGCGCCGCCGCGAGCCCGATTTTCACGACGCCGTGGCGTCCGCGCGCGCGCTTCGCTGACCGAAAAGTCCCGTCGGTCGGAGGACCAGGACGAGGATGAGCAGGCCGAAGGCCACGAGCTGCTTGTACTCCGACGTCACGTACGTGAGGGTGAGGCTGTCCACGACGCCGAGAACGAGGCCGCCCACGAGCGCCCCGGCCACACTGCCGAGGCCGCCGAGCACCACGACGACGAAGGCCTTGAGGATGGAGAGGCTGCCCATCTCGAAGTTGAAGGTGAACGCGGCACCGACGAGGGCGCCGGCGAGGCCCGCCAGCCCGCTGCCGATGGCGAAGGTCCACGACGCGATGCGGTCGATCGGGATACCGAGGAGTCGCGCGGCCACGCGGTCCTGGGCGACCGCGCGCATCGCCTTGCCCGTGCGCGTGGTGCGGACGAAAAGGATCAACGCGGCGAATGCCAGCGCGGTGACGGCGCAGATGAGGACGCGCATGGCGGGGAGATAGACGAGGCCCCCGAACGAGACGACGAAGCGCAGGCTCTCGGGGACGGGGACCGAGCGCGTCTCACCGCCGCCGACGAGCAGCGCGGCATTTTCCATCGCGATGAGCACGCCGATCGCGGAGACGAACATCGCTTCTTCCGTCGCTGCCCGGAGGGAGCGGAACGCGAGGCGCTCGATGAGCACGCCGACCAGGGCCATGGCGACCGCGGCCGCCAGCACGGCGAGGCCGAAGGGCACCCCGTGCTCGGCGGCGACGAAGGCGACGAAGGCGCCCCACACGAACACGCCGCCCAGCCCGAAGTGGGGCACGCGCAGGATGCTGAAGATGATCGTCAGGCTGATGGCGATCAACGCCAGCACGGCCCCATTCACGAGGCCGTTGGCGAGGACCTGCAGCACGCGCGCCGCCGGCCGCTACTGGCCGTAGTCGGACATGACCGGCGCGAGCTGGCTGTTCTTCCACTGCCCGACGATGATCTTCGGATAGGCCTGGCGGTCGGCATCGAAGATGCGTCCGGGCTTGTACGGCGCCAAGAGCTCGGGGACGTCCTCGACGGTCAGGCTCGACAGCGCGGTGATGATCTTCGGGATGTCGTCTACCGTCCCGGCCTTCTCCACGGCCTTGGCGAGGAGATAGATGCTGTCGTATCCCGTCTCCGCCCACGGCCCGAAGCCCCGCTCGCCGAACTTCTTCACGTAGGCGTCGTAGAACCGCTTGGACTTCGCCGGCATCTCGGTCGTCATCGCGAACGAGGCGAAGAGGTTCTCATAGGTGCCTTCGAAGAGCTTGCGCGAGGCCTCGTCCATCATGTGCGGGCTCGCGCCGTACTGGTTCAGCCAGAGCGGGCCGGGCAGCAGGTTGATCTCGCGCGCCTGCTTGAGCATGGTGATGCCATCGCTGTAGAAGCCATGGACGAGGACGGCGTCGGGCTTGAGGCCTTTGATCTTGGTCAGTACGGGGAAGTAATCCTTCTCGCCGAACGGATGCCACTCGCTGGCCACCACCTCGATGCCCGGCACCTTGGGCAGGTACTCCTCCACGAAGCGCTTGAAGTCGGCGTGGCCGGTCTGGCCGTAGGTGGCGACGCGCTTCACGCCCATCTTCTTGAGGAAGGCCTCCGTGACCTTCATCAGCGGCAGTCCGCCGTCGAAGTTGTTGCGGAAGGCGTTGGGCACGCCGACGGTCGTGGCGGGATCGTTCCCGGCCGACCACACGACCACGGCATTCTTCGTCTTGATGACCGGGCCGAGCGCGTACTCGACCGACGAGTAGAGGCCGTCCACGATGAGGCTCGCCTTCTCGATGGTCAACAGTCGCTCGAAGACGTTGAGCGCCTCCTTGGGGTTGCCGACGTCCAGATGGACCAGCTCGAGCTTGTGGCGCGTCCCGCGGACGTTGACGCCGCCCCTGGTATTGATCTCCTCCACGGCGAGCACGCGCGCGTTGTGCGTGTTCTGGCCGTAAACGCCGATCGGCCCGGTAAGGCCGGCCAGCTCGCCGATCCGCACCGTCGGCTGCGCCCAACTCGTTGCCGCCGCCCAGGCCAGCAGCATCGTCGCTGTCAGCAGAACCTGCACGCCACGCAAGATCTTGATCCGGGCACGCATACGGGCCTCCTCGGGACGCGGTCCCGACGTCGTCGGGCTTGAGGACCCGCATTCTACCCGAGCCCGGTGGGGCCCGGAGGCCGTGATATAAAGGTCGCCTCGCCTGCGAGGGGGGAACGCTTCGGGATGATCGGCAGCTCGCCGCGTCGAAAGGAAGACGGTCGGCTCCTCACCGGCCGCGGCTGCTTCGTGGACGATCTCAAGCTCCCGGGCCTGCGCTACCTGGCCATCGTCCGGTCGCCGCACGCTCGGGCCCGCATCGTTCGCGTCGAGACGAGCGCGGCAACGGCGCTGGCCGGCGTCAGCGCGTTCACCAGCGAAGACCTTCCCGAGCTCGCCAACGTGCTGCCGACCTTCGTGGAGCCGGCGTCGAATCCCTACAGCGTGTTCAACATCCCGCCGCCTCAGCTCTGCCTCGCTCGCGGCGAGGTGCGCCATGTCGGCGAGGGCGTGGTGGCCGTCGTCGCGCCGGACCCGTACACCGTCGCGGACGCGGCCGCCGCCGTCGTCGTCGAGTACGAGCCGCGGCCGCCCGTGGTCGACCCCGAGCGCGCGATGGCCGAGGGCGCACCGCCGGTGCACGCCGGCCGGGGCAACGTGGTGGGCCGGCTCGAGATGTCCATCGGCGATCCCGGCGCCGCGTTCGCACGGGCCGACGTCGTCGTCGAGGCGCGCATTCGCTATCCGCGCCTGACGGCAATGTCCATCGAGCCCCGTGCCGTCTGCGCGCAGGTCGATCCGGCGTCAGGGACGATCACCGTGTGGGCGGGCCACCAGATGCCGTACATGCTGCGCGACGCCGTCGCGCAGTTCATCGGCCTGCCCGCCGAAAGCGTGCGCGTGATCTGCCCCGACACCGGCGGCGCCTTCGGGCCCAGGTGCGCCGTCTACCCCGAGGACGTGCTGGTCCCCGTTCTCGCCCATCGTCTGGGCGCGCCGGTGAAGTGGGTGCAGACGCGCACGGAGTTCATGGTGAGTACCCAGCATGCGCGCGATCAGCTCCACGATGCGCGCCTGGCCGCCACTCGCGACGGCACGCTCCTGGCGCTCGAGATCCGGATCGTCAAGGACGTCGGCGCCTATCACTCGTGGGCGCTCATCGATCCCACCAACTGCGTGAACCATCTGCCGTCGCAGTACAAGGTGCCCTCGCTCCGCGCGGCAGGCTTCTGCGTCGTCACCAACAAGGTGCCGCTGGCGCCGTACCGTGGCGCTGGGCGGCCTGAGGCTGTCTTCACCATGGACCGGCTCCTGGACATGCTCGCCGCCAAGCTCGCGATGGATCCCGCCGAGCTGCGCCTCAAGAACATCATCCAGCCGGGGGAGATGCCCTACCGCCCGGGGACGACGTACCGGGACGGCGTGCCCTGCCGGTACGATGGCGGCGATTATCCGCGAGAGCTGAGGCGCGCCCTGGAGCTGGCCGATTACGACGGGCTGCGCAAGCAGCAGGCCGAGCTGCGAGATCAGGGGCGCTTCATCGGCCTCGGCATCTCGAGCTACCTCGAAGCTGGAGGAATCGGCTGGCCGTGCGAAGGCGCCACGGTCAAGATGGATGCCGGCGGCAACGTGGAGGTGATGATCGGCGTCTCCTCGTCGGGGCAGGGGCATGAGACGGTCTTCGCCCAGGTCGCCGCCGAATATATCGGTGCGCGGCTCGACGACGTGCGCGTGCGCGGCGGCGACACGTCGCTCATCGCCTACGGCTTCGGCACCGGGGCCAGCCGCGTCGCCGTCAACACGGGCAACGCCGTGGCGGACGCCGCCGAGGCGGTGCGGGAGAAGGCGTCGCGGGTGGCCGCCAAACTCCTCGAGTGCGACGAGAAGGACGTGCGCATCGAGGACGGCAAGGTCTTCGTGACCGGCGCGCCCATGCGCGCGCTCGCGCTGGGCGCCGTGGCGAAGGCCGCTCTTCGCGACCCGTCGCTGGCGGCGCTCGGCGGGCCGGGACTCCATGCCACCAGGTACTACTATCCGCCGTCGGTCACGTGGTCGAGCGGCGTGGTGGTGGCGGTGGTGGAGGTGGATCGCGAGACCGGTCGGATCGCGGTGCTGAAATATGTGATGGTTCACGACTGCGGGCGTCAGCTGAATCCGATGATCGTCGACGGCCAGGTGCTGGGCGGCTTCGCGCAAGGCCTCGGCGTCGCCCTCGGCGAGCAGATCCTCTACGACGACGCGGGCCAGCTCCTCACCGGCTCGCTCATGGACTATCCGATTCCCCGCGCGACGGACATTCCGGAGTTCGTGACCGAGCATCTGCACTTCGAGACGACGCACAATCGGCTCGGCATCCGCGGCGTCGGCGAGGGCCCGACCGGGCCGCCGCCGGCGGCGATCGCCAATGCCGTTGCCGATGCGCTCGGCGGAAGCCTGCCCCTGCGATCCCCGGTGCTCACGGCCGCGCGTCTCCACACGCTCATCCGCGAGGCCGCGCTCACCCCATGATCGCGCTCTCCCACGGCGGCACGACGGCATACACGGCCTCGGGCCCCTCGCCACGCCTGCTCGTGGGGACCGCCGGTGGCGTCTTCATCCTCGATCGCGCGGGCCACGACTGGAAGATCGTGGATCGCGCGCTGCCCCACCGTCACGTGAGCGCGCTCATCTTCCCGGCGCCCGGTCTGGTGTACGCCGGAGCGTTTCACGACAGCGTCTATATCAGCCGCGATCGCGGCGAGACGTGGGAGCACTGCGGCGACGGCATCGAGCCCGCGAACGTCGGGAGCCTGGCCGCCGTCCATCGCGACGGCGGGCTGCGCCTGTACGCCGGCACCGAGCCCGCGCACCTGTTCTGCAGCGACGATCTTGGCCGTCGGTGGACGGAGCTGCCGGCGCTGCGTGCCGTCCCCAGCGTTCCGCGCTGGATGTTTCCGGCGCCACCCCACGATGCGCACGTGAAGCACATCGTGCCCGATCCCGTGCGCGTCGACGTGCTCTATGCGTGCATCGAGCAGGGCGCGCTGCTGAAGAGCACCGATGGCGGCGAGTCGTGGAGGGAGCTGCACGGCGTCGACGAAGACGTGCACTTCCTGGTCATCGATCCGCGCGACCCCGAGCGCCTGTACATCACGGGTGGCAACGGCTGCTACGCGACGTCCGACGGCGGAGTCACGTGGAAACACCTCACGACTCGGGACGATCCGGTCGGCGCGTATCCCGATACGCTCGTTCTCGCCTCCCGGGATCCGGCGCTCATGTTCATGGGGGCGGCCCGAGGCGACCCGCCCGTCTGGCGAAAGACGCGCACGGCGCAGGGGCGGGTCTGTCGGAGCCGGGACGGCGGCCGAACCTGGGAAGTGCTCGGCGGGGGACTTCCCCGGGACATGTCGGCCGCGATCGAGGCCATGACGATCGTGGAGGGTGCAGACTCGATCTCGGTCTATGTCGGAACGACGGCCGGGGACATTTACGCGAGCGAGGACGGCGGCGAATCGTGGACGCGGATTGCCTTCGGCCTACCGCCGATCGCGAAGTATGGTCACGACCGCGCCCTCGTGGGCCTCTAGCCGGTACTCCGTGGGCAACTCCCGGCGTGGCACGTCACGGAACCTCCATCCGCTTGTGGATCCGATGGCCGCGGGCGTGATCGATCGAGAGCGCTCCGGCGCCGGTCATCACGAGGGCGAGCGTCCCGATCAGGATGAGGAGTGAGTACTCGTAGCCGCTGACGACCGGGCGTCCGGCCGTGGCATCGACGATGGTGCCGTGCAGGAAGAAGCCCTGCGGCCAGCGAAACAAGAACAGGCCGCCCGCGGTGATCGGCACCTGGCCGAGCGCCGCCCACGGCGTGAGAAAGCCGACGATCAGCAGCAGGCCGCCCAACAGGTGCGCCGCGATGGTGTACCAGGCGAGAAGACCGGCGATGCCGGGCGGATTGCCGACGCGCAGCATCAGGTCGGTCAGATCACGCGGACCGAGGATCGCCCAGGCGTACCAGCCGTGCATGACGAAGATCACGCCGAGCATGATGCGCAGCAATGCCACGCCCCACGCCGGGTGGTCGCCCATCGGCGATCAGGCCAGCTCGTTCCACGCGACCATGCCGGTGCCGCTGCGCCACGCCACGGCCGGCATGTAGGCCAGCACGTCGGCGGGCCCGTGCGTGAACGCCATGGCCAGGATCCACGCGTTCAGCTCGGCGGTGCCGCCGGACCCGGCCGCTTCCATCTTCTCGAGCGTGCACTCCCTCAGCAGCGCCGCGTGGTCGCCCCGCTTGAGCAGATCGAGGAACCACAGATCGAAGTCCTCGTCGACCCAGAAGTAACGCGGCCCGCCCGGCTCGTGACTGAGCCCCCCGGTGCCGATGACGGCGATCCGCTCGGGCCCGGGATACGCCTTGAGCACGTCGCGCAGGATCGTCCCCACCTGGTAGGCCCGCTCCGGCGTCGGGACCGGCGGTACCGTGCAGTTCATGGTGACCGGCACGAGCGGGATCGCGCCTTCGGGATTCAGGAAGTGCATGGGGACCGAAATGCCGTCGTCGAACTCCATGGCGCGCAGGTAAGCGAGCGTCAACCGTCGGCGCACGCTTTCGTTCACGATGAAGCGTGCGAGATCCGGGTGCCCGGGAATCCGGTATTTCGTCGGCATCCCGAGCCACTCGTCGTACCAGTCGGCGGGTCCGACGTGCTCGGCGCCGATGCCGACGGTGTACTCCGGCGTGTTGTTGATGGGCCAGTTGAGCAGATGATCGTTGCTGAACGCGACGATCACGTCGGGGCGGGCCGCGATGAGCCGCTCGCGCATCTCCGCCGTCGCCCGCAGCGCCGCGCGCTGCTGCTCCTCGGGAGCGCGATCGAACCAGCCGGTCAGGCCCGGCGAGTGCGTCATGGCCAGGGCGGCGACGATCTCGGCCACCCCTCAGCTCCGCGTGCGCCGCTCGAGCCGCTCGACGAGCGCGAACGCCTGGGCGGTCTCCTCGGGATAGGCGCGCTTGTAGGCCTCGAGCGCCGGGTGGCTGTTCGTGTTCATCGACGCGCCGTAGAACAGGCGCAGGATCTGCGGCACGTAATATTGGTGCACGCCGAGCTCGTGGAGCCGCCGCACGTCCTTGTCGCGGAGCGCCTCGTACTCCTCGCGTGAGAGACCGAACTCGCGCGCGATGGACTCGAGGTCCGTGTTCCAGCGCTCGCGCAGCCGCGCGTCGCGGCGGACGTAGAACATCATCTCGTTGAGGGGCAGGGTCTTGTCCGTGCGCTCGACGTGGCCCATTACCTGAGCACCCTGGGACTGCACTTGAGGAACATGATCACGCAGCGGTCCGCCTGGAGATTTCGCACGTCGTGCGGCACGTTGGCCGGGAACTTGATGATGGCGCCGGCGGGCACCACGTACTCCTCGCCGCCCACGCTCATGTTGGCGGTGCCCTGCAGCACGAAGATCGCCTCTTCCTCCTTGGGGTGATGGTGCATGACGGTCGACTGGCCGGGCTCGTAGCAGGCAATCTCCGACCAGAGCTGGTCGGTCTTGAAGAGCATCTTCCGCACGCGCTTGTCGGCGGCGAAGTCCTTGATCGTGTGAAGGTTGAAGACCTGCGCGACGCCCGTGGTCGTCGCGACCGCTGTCTCGTCGTCCATCGGGGCCTCCTGGATGGAAGCCTAGTGTACCCGAGCTATGGCTTGAGCGTCGCTCCGTGGAACGTCAGCCACTGGTCCGGACGCGGCGTCCAGGCCAGACGCTCGCGGGTCGCGTAGATGTCCACCTGCTGGAGCAGGAACACCCAGGTGGCGTCCTCGGTCATGACGAGCGCGAGGTCGTCGTAGATCTTTCGCCGCCGCGCCGGGTCGGTCGTGCCGCGGCCAAGGTCGAACAGCGCGTCGACCTTGTCGTTCTTGTAATAGAGGCCGCGTCCCTTCGATGAGACCAGGTTGTAGAGCTCATCGCCGTCCTGCATCGGGCCGCCGGTGCCGAGGAGATAGGCGTCGGAGAATTGCTTGCCCAGGTAGCGCTTGAAGTAGACGCCCCACTCGGCAACCTGCACCTTCGGCCGGAAGCCGGCCTTCGCCCACTGCCCCGCGAGCGCCTCGGCGATCTCCTTGTCACCTTGATAGCGCCCGTTCGGGGCGTCGAGCGTGATCTCGACGCCGTCGGGATGGCCCGCGTCCGCGAGCAGGCGCCGGGCGCGCGCCGCATCGTGAGGGTAGCCCTTAACGGCCGGCTCGTGACCGATCATCCCCGGGGTGAACGGGCCGGTGAGGCGCCGGCCGTGACCGTCGAGCACGGTCTTGATGATCGTGTCCACGTCGCTCGCGTAGTTGAGCGCCTGGCGAACGCGCACGTCGGACAGCGGCTTCCGAAAGGCGTTGAGCCCGAGATAGATCTCCCACGTGCTCGGCGTGCGGTGGACCTTGAGGCCCGGCACGCGCTCGAGGTCGCGGGCCAGGGTGGGCGGCACCGTGGTGATGAGATCGACCTCGCCGTTGCGGAGGGCGGCCGCGCGCGTGAACGGCTCAGGGATGGGCTTGAAGACGATCCGCTTGATGGCGGGTGCGCCGCGCCGGTGACGCTCGAACGCTTCGACCACGAGGCGATCGTCCTTCACCAGCGACACGAACTTGAAGGGGCCGGTTCCCACCGGACGAAGGGCCAGGCCCTGGTTGCCCTTCTCCGCGGTGTACCGCGGCGGCACGATCGGGAAATCGATCAACCGATTCAGCAGGGGCGCGTACGGCTGGCGCGTCACCACGTTCACCGTCAGGTCGTCCAGCACGTCCACGCGGGCGACCTCGGCGACGTTGGCGCGGTTCGGCGACTTCTGCTCGGGGTCGAGCACGCGCTGGAACGTGAAGCGGACGGCCTCGGCGGTGAAGGGCTCGCCGTCGTGGAAGACGACGTCGCGGCGGAGCCTGAACTGCCAGGTGAGGTCGTCCAGGAGCTTCCACGACTCGGCCAGCTCGGGAACGATGCGGTTGCTGGGATCGCGTCCGACGAGCGAGTCGAACAGGCCGACGCCGATGGCCGCTCTCAGCGAGGAGAGGTTCATCGTCGGATCGAGCGTCTCCGGCGTCCAGGGAATGGCGACGCGCAGCTCGCCCCTGGGATCGGCGGCCGGCGCCGCGCTCGCCAGCGCGAGCAGCGTGGCGGCGACCAGCAGCCACTTGTTCACGCCGCGCCTCTGACGGCCGCCACGACGACGTCGAGATGGGCGTCCGGCAGGTCGAGCGGGAGCACGCATCCCGGCGCCACGATCAGTCCGGCGCCGTCCGTCTGCCGGATCGCGTCCCGCACCTCGGCCACGATCGCGTCGCGCGGACCATCGCGGAGCGTTCCCCACTCGGCGAGTCCGCCGACCACGGCGCCCCGGCGCCGAGCCTTCGCCTCGGCCAGCGACGGCTTCGTGCGGCGGTCGTGCCAGTTCAGCGCGTGAGCGGGCAGGCCGGCCACGGCGTCGAAGTAGATGTCGCGGCCGTGCACGTGCAGGAGCGTGAACGACGACCGCGCCTTCAGCGCCTCGAGCATGCGCGCCATCCACGGCGCCTCCCAGGTTGCGTACTCGTCGGCGGTGCAGGCTTCCGGGGTGGCGGTCTGGGTGGCGAAGAACAGCCCGTCGGCTCCGGCGTCGAGGGCGGCCAGCGCGTGGCGCGTCGCCGTCTCCCGAATCGCGTCCAGCGCCGGCCTGACGGCCGCTGGCGCCGCGCTCAGGTCGTCGCGCAGTCGATCGCCGGCGAGCTTGCGGGCGATGGTGAGCGGGGAGAACACGGTATGGAGCACCGGCGCGTCGTCAGCGCGGCCGCGCACGATCAGGCGCACGGCCTCGAGCTCACGGCCGAGCGCGCCGCGGCCGGGATCGAGCGGCCGGATCCGCTCCCAGTCGCCGGCCGTCTTCACGGCGTGCTCGGTGCATCGCTTGGCGCCGTTCGGCGAACCCGTGTAGGCGACACGGCAGCCCCAGTCCTCCACGCAGTAGACGCCACTCGACATGACCTTGACGAGATCGAGGTCGAAGCGGCGGTGGAACGCGAGCATCGCCTCGGCGAGCCGGACCGGATCGTGGTCGCACTCGGGCACGTGACGCCAGAAGGCCAGGGCCGGCCGATCCACCGGCCGCTCCGCCAGCGTGGCGACGATGCGCTCACGTTTCGTCATGGGCCCGCGATTATATGCCGGTGGACGATCCGGTTTACCGCGGGCCTCCCGCTTGACTTCTGCGCTCCGCGGTCTGACATTAGGCCGCGCCGTGTTCAGCTCGGTTCGTACGCCACGCGTTTACGAGCACATCGTCGAGCAGATCGAAGCTGCGATCTTCGATGGACGCCTTGGTTGCGGCGATCGCTTGCCGCCCGAGCGCGAGCTGGTGCGTCAGTTCCGCGCCAGCCGCGTGGCCGTGCGCGAGGCGCTCCGCACGCTCGAGCATCGTGGCCTGATCGACGTGCGCCACGGCTCGAGCGGCGGTCACTTCGTGCGCGCCGTCGACGTCGGCCTCCTTCGCCGCGACTTCACCACGCTGCTCCGCCTGGGCCGCGTGGCCGTGTCTCAGCTCAGCGAGGCGCGGCTGTTCATCGAGCCGGAGATCGCTCGGCTGGCCGCGCGGCGGGCCAGTGACGAGGATGTGAAGACGCTCCGCGGTGCCCTCGAGGAGCGCGCCGACTTCGTCCGCGGGGGCGGCCACCCGCGCGTGCTCGACATCGGCTTCCACCGTCTCGTCGGCGGCGTGGCCAAGAATCCGGTGCATTCACTCCTCGTCGACGCGGTCATGGATCTGGAGCTGGACGTCGTCCTGCCGCGCCCCGCGCTCACCGCAGATGACAGCGCCCAGGTGGCGGTGGCCCACCGGGAGATCTTCGAGGCGATCCTCAAGCATCAGCCCGAGCGGGCGGGCGAGGTGATGGAAGCCCACATCGTGGACGTGCAACGGCGTCTCGGGCGCCGGGAGAGCCGGACGGTCTAAGGGCCCCGCTCCAATGAACGTGAAGCCCTTCGGCGGATATCGCTACGCCGCGATCAACGGCGGCGACGTCTCCGCGGTCGTCGCTCCGCCGTATGACCAGATCGACGACCAGACGCAGGACACGCTGCTGACCATGAGCCCGCACAACGTCGTGCGGGTCACCTTGCCCAGGGACGAGCGCGACGCCGATCGCTATCAAGCGGCGCATCGCGTGCTCGACACCTGGCTCGCCGAAGGCGTGTGGGCCGCCGACGACCGGGCGGCGATCTATCCCTACCAGCAGACGTACACGATCGACGGCAAGACGATCACCCGCAGCGCCTTCATCGCGCTCGGTGAAGTCAGCGAGTACGCCCGGGGGGTGGTGCTTCCCCACGAGCGAACGCACACCGGGCCAAAGAAAGATCGGATGCAGCTCCTGGAGGCGACCGGCGCCGACACCGGTCTGCTCTTCATGCTGGTGAGCGATCCCGACCGTGCCATCCTCCGGGCGACGGCGCCGACGGGCGCGCCCATCGCCGAGGCCCGCGACCTCAAGGGCGAGCGGCACCGGCTGTGGCGTATCACCGACGCTGCGGCGATCGCGACGATCCGGGCGCTGATGGCGCCGAAGTCCGTGATCATCGCGGACGGTCACCACCGCTACGAGACGGCGGTGGCGTACGCGAAGAACCATCCCGGCGCGGCCGACAAGCTGATGGCGTTCTGCGCGCTGGAGGCGCCGGGCCTGACGATCCTGCCGAACCATCGGCTCGTTCACCACGTACCAGGATTCTCGCTCGACAAGCTGGCCTCGGCGGCCCGCGCCTGGTTCGAGGTGGCGCCCTTCGGTGGCGACCCGACGACGCTGAAGCCGACGTCACGCACGATCGGCGTGGTCGCGGGTGGCAAGGCGATGGTGTTTCGGTTGCGCGACGACGCCGCGCGCACGATCGTCTGGCCGGCCCGGACGAGCCGGGCCTGGCGCGAGCTGTCGGTCTCCGTCCTCCACGAGGGCCTGCTCAAGCCGCTCCTCGGCATCACCGACGAGAAGCTCGACGCCAGGACGCACGTCGACTACACGGCCGACCGGGCGGAGGCCGTGCGCAGCGCCCGCGATGGGCGCTGCCAGGCGGCGTTCCTGATCGCGGCGACGACGAGCGCCGAGCTGTCGGCCGTGGTGGACGGCGGCGAGCTCATGCCGCAGAAATCGACGCACTTCTATCCCAAGATGCTGGATGGTCTCGTGTGGCATCGCCTGCCCGGCGTCGGAAAGGACGGGCTGTGATGAGCCGACGGCGCTTTCTGATGACGATCGGCACGGGTCTCGCGCTCGCCGGGCCGGCCGGTGCGATCGCCCAGGGCGCGAGGATCAAGCCCGGCCCGGGCGACGCGCTGATCGTCGTGGACATGCAGAACTGCTTCGTCCCCGGCGGCACGCTGCCCGTCGCAGGCGGTGACCAGATCGTCCCGCTCGTGAACGGGCTCGCGCGCGCGTTCGAGAACGTCGTGATCACCATGGACTGGCACACCCCGGGCCACGTGTCCTTCGCCTCCAGCCATGCCGGCAAGAAGCCCTTCGAGACCGTGTCGCTGCCCTATGGCACCCAGGTGCTGTGGCCGGATCACTGCATCCAGGGCACGAAGGACGCCGAGCTCGTTCCTGGCTTGCAGATTCCCCACGCGCACCTCGTCATCCGGAAGGGCCACCGCCGGCACATCGACTCCTACTCCGCCTTCTACGAGGCGGACGGCAAGACGCCGACGGGGCTCACCGGCTACTTGCGCGAGCGCGGCATCCAGCAGACGTTCTTCGTCGGCCTCGCCACGGACTTCTGTGTCGCGTGGTCGGCGCTCGACGCCCGAAAGGCGGGCTTCGCCGCGTACGTCATCGAGGACGCGACGCGCGGGATCGACGCCGGAGGCTCGCTCGGCAAGGCGTGGCACGACATGACGGGCGCCGGGGTGAAGCGGATCATGTCGTCGGACATCGAGCGGTCGTGATCCGGTACACGGGCGCGCGCATCAAGCGCGTCGAGGATCCCCGACTCTTGCGCGGCCAGGGCCGCTACGTCGACGATCTCGCGCTACCGCGGATGCTCCACGTCGCCTTCGTCAGGAGCCCGCATCCCCACGCCGTGATCCGCCGCGTCGAGACGTCCGCGGCGTCACGCACGCCGGGCGTCGTCGCCGTGATCACCGCCGATGATCTCCGCGATGTGCAGCCCCTCGAGCCGAGGCTGACCGGCGGCGCGTTCACCCCGACCCGATGGCCGGCGCTGGCCGATGGC
>MNEG01000024.1 GCA_001917585.1 Candidatus Rokubacteria bacterium 13_1_40CM_68_15 | reverse complement strand
CGCGTCCTCGCGCGCGTGGGCGCCGCGCCGGATGTGCGTCTCGCCTGCCAGACCCGTCCCGTGCGCGACGTCGCCGTCGCTCCGTTGCTGGCGCCTTCGACCGCCCCGGGGGACTCGCTCGCGGCCGACGTGCGACAGGGGCGCGAGCGCGAGCTGGCCGTGCTGTTCGCCGATCTCCGCGGCTTCACGCGAATGGCCGAGCACAAGCTGCCCTACGACGTCGTCTTCGTCTTGAATCGCTACTTCGAGACCGTCGGGACGGCGATCACCCAGGCCGGCGGAGTCACCAACCAGTTCACCGGCGACGGGGTGATGGCGCTGTTCGGAATCGACGACGGACCAGCGGCCGGCTCTCGCCAGGCCCTGATCGCCGCGCGCGCGATGGTCGAGGGCATCGCGGCCCTCAGCGCCGAGCTGATCGGTGATCTTCCAGCGCCCTTGCGCATCGGCATCGGGATCCACGCCGGCTCTGCCGTCGTTGGCCGCATGGGCTGGGGCCAGAGCTTCTACCTGACGGCGGTCGGCGACACCGTCCACATCGCCGCCCGCCTGGAGCAAGCCACCAAGGACTACAATGCCGAGCTCGTCGTCTCCGAAGACGTCGGCCGCTACGCGGGGATCGACCTGTCCGCGTTCCGGCGCGATGATCTGGCCGTCAGGAACCGCGCCGGACGCGTGCCGGTGCGCGTGATCGCGCGCGTGACGGAGCTGGCCTCAGCGCTTCACGACCCGAAGATCCGCTCGTAGCGCCCGTAGTCGCGCGCGGCGTCCATGAACCACTTCACGCAGTCGGGATTGGCGCGCGGCGGCAGCTCACACGACGTCGAGAGTACGAAGCGCGAGCGCTTGCCGGCCGTGTCGATGCACCTCCGCACCTCGGCCTCGATTTCCTGCCTGGAGGCGCGCTCGAAGATGGTCACGTCCACGTTGCCGATGGCCACGACACCCCGCTGGTTGCCGAGCGTGACGAGCTTGTCGAGCTGATCGACCTTCAGCTTGGGATCGGCCTGCTGGTCGAGGTCGATGGTGATGGCCACGAAGCCGACGTCCACCAGGTCCTCGTGGATCTGGTGGGTCGTTCCGCAGATATGGACCGTGGTGCCGACCTTCTTGGCCTTGAAATACTCGACCAGCTCCTTGTGGTAAGGCTTGATGAACTCGCGATAGGTGTCGGGCCCGACCAGCGAGCACGACGCGGTGGGATCGGTGTAGGAAAGTCCGATCTTCGTGGTGAGGACGGCGTCACCGAAGCGCTTGGCGTACTCGGTGGCGAATCGCATGAGCTCGTGGACGAATTCGGGATCGTCGATCGTGTCCAGGCACATCAGCTCGGGATTCCGCATCAGCATGGCGATCGTCCACGGCCCCACCAGCACGGCGCCCAGCGCGCTCGGGAACCGCGCCGCCGACAGCGCCTGGCACTGCTCGAGGAACGCCGGCAGCCGGCCGTCCTTGTAGGGATCGGGGACCTCCAGCCGCGCGAGCTTCGCCTTGTCGTCCTGCAGCACGTGCTGGTCGATCGAGGGGACGACGTAATCGGAGTACTTCACGTGACACCCGATCGCTTCCGCCTCTTTGGCGAGGTCGTTGAACGCGATCATGATGTCCGGCTGGTACCGCTCGTAGTAATTCAGCATCGCTCTGACGGCCTTCGTGGGATTGGTGCAGTACTCCTCGATCGACAGGTCGTCCAGACACCCGGCGAACGAGCCGGCGATCGGATAGGCGGGAACGCGATCGGCGAAGCCGCCCTTGTAGGCGGCCACGACCCGATCCCGCGGCGTCACGTGCGGGCGCTCGTCCATGCTGTCCTCCAACCGAAGGGGGCTACGCCCCCCTCGGAACTCCCCCGGCCCTCTCCTCCAGGCTCAAGCGCGCGCGCCGTCGCCTGCGGCCAGCATCGGGCGGAACGCGTCGAGCGTCAACGCGATCTCCTCGGGCGTCTGCTGAGGTCGCAACAACAAGATGGGCAGGTCGGCGCCGACGGTGTGCCAGCGCGCCAGCCTCGCCCGTGCCTGCGCCGGCGTTCCGAACACCGTCAACTCCTCGAGCAGCGGCTCGGCAGCGTCCGGAACGTCGCCAGTGAAGCGCGGCGTGTTGGCGGCGATCACGGCCTCCACTTCCTTGGCGAAGCCGCGCCGCACCAGTGACTGCCTGTAGAGCGCGCCCATCGTCGTCAGGTAGAAGGCGACGAACCAGGCGGCGCCCTGGCGCGCCACCGCGGCATCCTCGGCAACCGCGGTGGGAACGGACGGCGCGACGATCAGCTTGGGCGTTTCCTCCCGGCGGCGCGCGGCGCCCTCGGCGAGGAGCGCGCGGCCGGCCGTCAGGTGCGAGCGCGGGTACAGGAAGGGCAGCCAGCCGTCGGCGAGCTCACCGGCCAGGCGCACGGATTCGTCGGCCAGCGCGGCGAGGTAGATCGGCACGTCGGGCGCGGGCGGTACGTTGAGCTTCAAGGCTCGCGCGGCGGTCACGCGCGCCAGCGGAATGCGCTCACCGCGAAGCAGCGCGCGCACCTGAGCGACGATCTGGCGGAGGCGGGCGAGCGGCGCCGTGAACGGCACGTCGTGCAAGCCTTCAGTGAGCTGCTGGGTGCTGGCACCCAGGCCGAGAGTGAAACGCCCTCCCGACAGCGCGCCGAGCGTGGCCGCCGCCATGGCCAGCGTGCCGGCGCTGCGGTTCCAGACGCCGAGGATGCCCGTCCCGAGCGTGATGCCCTTCGTCTTGAGCGCGGCTTCGGCCAGCAGCACGGTGACGTCGTAGGCCCACGTCTCGGGCCGGCAGAACGCTTCGTAACCGAGACGATCGGCCTCCGTCGCCAGCGCGATGAGCACGTCGCGGCGGTTTTCGAGCGGCATGAGGGACACGCCGATGCGGCAACGACTCACAGGGCGTTCATTGTACGCGATGCCGATCCTGTGCTACCAACTGCGACGTGCCCCTCCGCCGCGCTCTGCTGATCGCCGCCGTCCTGGTCATCGTTGCCCCGGAGCGGAGCCATGCCCAGGTGTTCCTCGCCTCGCGCCCGCACCCGGACTTCCGGATCGGACCGCTGTTCGTCGTGGCCAACGTCCGTCCGGACCTCGGGCCGGTCACCATCACGCTGGCGTGGAGTCTGACCCCAGAGCCGGGCCGTCACGCCGCCGACATCAAGCAGGATCTCTTTCTCCTCTGGCCCGGAGAGATCACCGAGGCGACGGCGCCGGGCGAGGCGGATCCGACGCTCGCGCCGTACCTCGAGCGCCGGGGCTTCACGGTGATCTCGAGCGGCCGGCTCCTGCTGCGCAGCCGCGATCGCATGGAGCTCGGCACCGCGCTTCCCGGCGAGCCCATCGCCGAGGCGGCCTCGTTCGTGACGTACGTGCGACAGTCCCCAGTGCAGGCCGGCCCCGGCACCTTCATCAAGGTGCCGTGGACCCCGACGCTGGCCGACCCGCTGGCGGTGATGAGTCTCGGCATGTCGTTCCGCAACCTCATCGGGCCGAAGCCCGCCACGTGGTGGGAGGAGCTGTTCTGGGGTCGGCGCTACGTCCTGGCCACCGGCTTCGGTGACGTCGGGTCGCTGGCGTTGCCCCTCTACCCGCTGTACTTCGAGCATCGCGATCGCGTCGTGCACCTGGCCCGCGAGTTCTCGCTGGTCATCGCGAGCTTCGCCGACTCCGACCACCTCCGCATCGAGGAGGTCGCTCCCGTCAACGCGACCCGACGTCTGAGCCGCGTGCGGGCGGGCGCCGAGCTCGTCTCCATGCCGCTGGCCGCGGCCGAGGGCTTCACACCGCAGCTCCTCAAGATCCAGTTCAGCTACTTCTCCGGGCGCATCGCGTGGCGGCCGATCGTCGTCTCGCTCGTGCTCCTGCTGCTCGGCAACCTGGCCGGCTTCATCCTCTTGAGCAAGGACGTCGCCCGCATCGTGCGCACCCGCCTGCACCTGCGGCGGGGCGAGCCCGCCTTCCTGAGAGACGGTGGCGCGACGCTGCCGCGCGACGTCATCGACCGGATCGTGTTCGGCACCACGACGCACGCAGACGTGCTGGCGCTCTGCGGCCCGCCCGACGAAGACCGCGTGCGCCGCGGGGCGCCCGGTGTGAGCCGCAGCTTGATCTATCGCGCGACGCGGCGCATTCCCCGCCTCCGCCGGGCGGTCGGCCGGCTCACCACCGTCGCCCGGTGGGACGAAGAGCAGCACGAGCTGGAAATCGAGCTGAACGGCGATCGCGTGAGCGCCGTGCAATCGCGAGTGAGCCGCGCGAAGGCGGCGAGCTGATCGACAAGGAGCGACCCATGGTCAAGCCCTACACCTGCGTCGGACTCATCCCCACGGTGCGTGGCATCCGCAAGCGCAAGGACATCAAGATCAACCTCGAGCACCTGTCCCACCTGGTCAAGGCCGCGTCGTGGCTGTCCAGCCTCGATCTGCCCGTCCGCCTCATCGCATTCCCGGAGGGGGCGCTCCAGGGATTCAACGACGAAGTCCTCGATCTGGACCACGCCACCTTCGCGAGAGAGGGCGCCATCGATATTCCGGGCGAGGAGACCGAGGAGCTCGGGAAGATCGCCAAGGAGTACAACGCGTTCGTCATCGCCCAGGCCAAGGCGCGCCACCCCGATCTCAAGGATCGCTTCTTCAACGTCGGCTTCATCATCAATCCTCGCGGCAAGGTCATCCTGAAGCATTACAAGGTCTCGCCGCTCTTCCCGGTCGAGCACTCGGTGTGTCCCCACGACGTTTACGACTGGTGGGTGGAGAAGCACGGGCGCTCGCTGCAATCGTTCTGGCCGGTGGTGGACACCGAGATCGGCCGGCTCGGGATCATGATGGCCAACGAGGGATCGTACCCGGAGAACGCCCGCGCGCTCGCCCTCAACGGCGCCGAGGTCGTCTATCGCGCCTCCTATCCGCATCCGGCCACCGGCAACGAGATCTTCGAGATCCAGTCTCGGGCGCGCGCGCTCGACAACAATCTCTACGTCGTCGCGCCGAACATGGGCACCTACTATCTCTTCCCCGAGGAGACGACACCCATCGACACGTTCGGCGGCCGCTCGTTCATCATCAACTACAAGGGCCAGATCGTCGGCCGGCAGGACTACGGCGCCGGATCGACGTACGTGGGCGGTGTGATCGACATCGAGGCGCTGCGTGACCATCGCGCGCGTGCCCAGTGGGACAACTGGATGAAGGACCTTCGCACCGAGCTCTACCAGATCCTCTACGAGCAGCCGATCTATCCCAAGAACCTCTACCTCAAGCGCGAGCCCATGAAGCACGCCGAGTACCGCGAGAAGGTCATCAAGCGACAGATCAAGAGCGCTGACTACTGAATGACCTCATCCGCCCGCAGCAACACCGATTGTGGAATGGTCAGGCCGAGGGTCTTGGCGGTCTTGAGGTTGATGACGAACTTGAACTTCGTCGGCTGCTCGAAGGGGAGATTGGCAGGCTTGGCACCCTTGAGGATTTTGTCGGCGAGGTCAGCCGCACGCCGCCACAGTTCGTTCTCATCCGCCCCATAGCTCATCAGGGCGCCGGCCGTCTCCACGTAAGCGCGGTCAAACATGCTCGGAATTCGCTTCTGGATGGCGAAGTCCGCGATCTCCGCTCCGTGCTGGAGGGTCAGGCGATCGCCGACGAGGAGGAGCGCGTCGGGACGCTCTCGGGCCATCTCGGCGAAGACGCGCTCGAAATCCGACGGGCCTCGCACCTCCCGGGATTGAAGGTTGATGCGTAACACGTGGCCGGCCTCTTGTACTTCCCTCCAGGAGCGCGCGTTGGCGGGATTCGCCGCGTTCCACACCACAGCAACGGTGGACACGTGCGGGATCGCTTGCACGAGCAGCTGCAATCGCTTGGCAAATATGTCGGGCGCCTGCTGCGACGTGCCAGTGATATTCCCGCCGGGCCGGGCGAGGCTGGCGACGAGCCCGACGCCCACGGGATCAATCGAGTTCGGCAAGACGAGTGGAATCGTCTTGGTCGCGTTTTTGACGGCGAGAGCGGCCGGTGTCGTGGTCACGACGATCAGGTCGAGGTTGAGTCGAACGAGGTCAGCCGCAAATTCCGGAAATCGCTCCGCCCGTCCCTCCGAATACCGACGCTCCACGAGGAGGTTTTGCCCCTCTACGTACCCCAGTTCCCTCAGATGTTGAAAGAAGGTGTCCTCGATCTTCAGGTACGCGACCGAGATGAGGCCGATCCGCCATATCTTCCTCGCCTGCTGCGCCTCGGTGACGAGCGGCTGAACGAGGAGGCCGAGGGCAAGCGCCGCTCCGAGCGCAGCGCGAAGGCGCGTCATGCCGCTATCGACGTGTGCCGGCTGAACACGGCGGCGATTTTATTCCGGCCGTCGATCCTCCGCAAACAGCCGCGAACGCTCCTTCGCGGCGGCTATCCTCCTTGCGGGTGATGGCTTCGCGGACGGACGTCGTTCGCGTTCCCTCTCTGACCTACGAAGTTGCAGCTGGGCATAAGATCCGCGCCGGCGTGTCAGTCGGCCTGCTGCGGTGCCACGGCGTCAGTCCGCGAACATTCTCGGACCGCATAGAACCCCAGAATCTATGACCTTCGACGTGTGGCACAGGAGTTGCCGATGGACGGGCGTCGCCTACTCCATTCGAAGGAGGTCTGCCCGTGATGCCATGGAAGGCATGGGTCGCAGCGATCGCGATCGCCGGTGCCGCGTTCTTCACTGCTCGTGCTGACGCCGCGCCGAATGTCGTGCATCTCAACTGGGGGAGTCAGCTCAACCCGTCCGACTGTCCGGACGACCAGAACTATCGGTATCTGGAGGTGAACGTCACCGGGCAGGTGTCGAACGACGCCGACCAGGTGCCCGGCACCGACCCGGCGAGGTTCTGGGCCCGCCTCGAATACAACCGGCACATTCAGGTGTGGAAGGTCGGCATCCAGGTTGACCCGCCGCCGGTGACGGGCGAGCGCTACTGCGTCCTCGTGCACTACCAGGGCTCGTGGATGACGATCGCCGGCCCGACTCCCGGCGACCCGGGCAACCCCAACCTTAAATTGACGGCCGGCATCGAGGGAACGTTCGAGGGAGGCTATCGCGCCGTCGTCATCGGTGTGCTCAACGAGACCGGCAGCGTCAAGCTTCGCGGGCGCGCTCCGACGGTTGACCGCGGGTGGTCCGGGCTACCGTACGCGAGCCCCGCGCTGGACGACTGGATCGATCGCTTCTTTCTTCCCGGCAGCGTGGCGACACCGGTCTGGTGGGGATGGATCTACCACGGCGGTCCCAACAGCACGTTCGTGAACGCCTGCAACATCTCCGGCAACGCCGACTGCCCGGGCAACGGCGGCAACATCACGCCGTAGCCTGGACCGGAGGGGGCCGGCGGCGGCCCCCTCCACTCATCTCCTATCCAGTCTTGCGGGCGCCGCCCGATCGCGGATGGCACCGCGCGCTTTGCGCTCGACGTCGGACGGGATCGACGACATCCCGTGGTCGCGCTTGGCGTGCTCGCCGGCCTTCTGCATGACCTCGTTCTCGTCCTTCCCTTGAGCCACGAAGTTGCAGCCGGGCATGAGGTCCGCGCAGCGCAGTTCCTTGGCCATGGATGATCCTCCTGATCCCGCCGAAGCGGAAAGAAGGCTAGCGCGAGGATTTGCGAATGACGACGACGAGCGCCACGGTGACCGCGACGACGATCCACACCGAGCCCTTGGGAAATCCCAGCCACTCGACGACGGCCACGCCGACGCCGCCGGCGATGACGACGGCACCGGCGAGGACCAATCCGGCGCGCGAGCGGGCCCGCGGTGGCGGTGGCATCAGCCGAGGAGCCCGTCGAGCGTGGACGTGACGGCGCCGACATCTTCCCTCAGGCGGCTGGGCTCGACGACGACGACGCGTGCTGTTCTCGCCCACGGCTGCCACGCGACGCGGTCTGCGCCGAAGAGCGCGACCGTCGGCCGTCCGATCGCCGCGGCGAGATGGGTGACGCCGGAGTCGTTTCCGAGGCAAGCGGCCACGTGACAGAGCGCTCCGGCCAGACGCGGCAGTGTCGGCTGCTTCAGCATCAACGCGTCCACGCGTCCAGCGAGCGCGGCGACGGCGTCGATATCGGCCGGGCCCTCGTGGAGAGCGACGGCCATGTCGCGACGGCGGACGACCTCGGCGGCGACCTCCGCGAAGCCTTCGATGGGCCAGCGCTTGCCGAGCCCGCCAGCCCCCGCGTGAATCAGCAGCACGGACCGGCGGCCGTCCCAGCCCGCCTCGCGCAGAGCCTCTCGACCGTCGCCGACGAGCTCCGACGACACCGCGACCGGTCCCCGGGCGGGCTCGCCGGCGGCACCGACCGTCGTCGTCAGGTGCTCCCACACCGCGCGTGCACCGTTCCCGGCGGCACTCGCGATGACGGCGTCCGGTGCGAGTGCACGCAGCCGCCGTGTGAAGGTGGAATCGCGTGAGCCGAACCAGCAGACGACCCGTGCCGCACCGCTGACGGCCGGCACGTCGGCCGGCCCGCCGTCCTCCACGAACAATGATTCGAGCCCGAGCGATTCGAACGCGCTCGCCTTGTCGACCTCTCCAAGCTCGACGAGCAATCGCCCGAGGTGTGATTGGGCCGCCAGCACGAGGCGTTCAGGGTGGTGTCGCGCGCGGAGCATCCGGAGCGCCGGGATGGCGAGGAGCACGTCGCCGAGCGCGCCGGGATGGATGACGAGGACGCTGGCCGCAACCACCTAGCGACGCAGCATCGCGAGCGCGTTGTCATGCAATCGACCATTCGTCGCCAGCGCCGTGCCGGTATAGATCGAGCGCCGCCCGTCGAGGTCCGAGAATCGCCCGCCGGCCTCCTCGACGAGGAGCATGCAGGGCGCGAGATCCCAGGGCTTGAGGTCGACCTCGACGTAGAGCTCTGCCTTGCCTTCAGCCACCAGACCGTAGCCGGCGTAGTCGCCGAAGCCGCGCTGGCGATCGGTGGCGTCGACCAGACGGACGAAGCCGTCCCAGCAGCCCGCGCGGCGCAGGAGGCCGAGCCCGGCGTGGATCAGGTGTGCCTGGCCGAGATCGCCGACGTCCGACACGCGAATGCGCTCGCCGTTGAGGAAGGCGCCACCACCCCGGCGCGCGGTGTAGAGCTCGCCGGTCACCGGGTTGTGGACGACGCCGACCGTGACCTCGCCCGCTTCCTCCAGCGCGATCAGCGTCGCCCACACGGGGATGCGGCGGACGAAGTTCTTCGTCCCGTCGATGGGATCGATGATGAAGCGGCGATCGCGCGGCCCGCGCTCGCCGAACTCCTCGCCCAGGAAGCCGTGGTCAGGGAAGGCGCGGCGAAGGATTTCGACGATCACCTGCTCGGCTTCGCGATCCGCCTGCGTGACCGGCGTGAGATCGGGCTTGATCGTCACGTCGAAGCCGCTGCGGTAGTACTTGAGCGCGACCTCGCCGGCGGCCCGCGCCGCTTCCGTGGCCGCTTCGAGTGGAGTCACTATTGTAGCGGGGACCGAGAGCCCGGCTCGGTCCGAGGGTGGCCCGCTCGAGGCGGTCGGGGCTCCGCTTCTTCCGCCGGGAACGGCTCGCCGCGCTCGCCCAGCACGCGCGCGTAGACGTCGAGCGCGGCGACGACGACGGGCATCCCGCCGTAGGTCACCTGCTGAAAGATGACCTCGGCCACCTGCTGGCGGCTGGCGCCCACGTTGAGCGCGGCGTGGATGTGGGCGTGCAGCTCGTGCGGTCGGTGGAGCACCGTGAGCGAGGCGACCGCGCACAGCTCGCGCTGTTGCTGGGAAATCACCTCGCGACTGTAGAGGCGTCCGGTGAAGAACATGCTGAGCTCACGGGCCAGCGTCTTGTCGAAGCGCTTCCACGTCTCGTAGCCGACGCTGCCGGCCGGTAGCGAGTGAAACAGCCGGCGTGCCGTACGGCGTGTGAGCTCCTTGAGGTCGGCGTCGTCGCTCATACCTTCTCCAGGGCCTGGGCCAGCTCGTCGGGGTGGGACAGCATGGGACCGTGGTCGGAATCGAGATCGACGGGCGTCACGCCCAGGCGCGCGGCGTACTCGGCCCCCCGCGCCGCGGGGATGGCGACGTCGCGCAGGCAGCGGATGTATGTCCGGGGAATCGCCAGGGCGTCGAACTGACGCAGGTCCACCCGTTCACGCCACGGACGAACTGGCTGCGGCGTCAGCATCGTGAGCGCCCGGGTGACGCGCTCGTCGCCCGGTGGCAAGTCGCCCATCCAGCGCGACCGTGCCATCGATGCCGAATACTGCACGGCGCCCCCGCCGGCCCGTCCGCCCCCGGTGAAGAGCGCCCGCGCCGCCGGCGAGAGCTGGGTCTCAAGCAGGCTGCTCCCGCTCGGCAGCACGACCGCGGCCAGGAACACCAGGTGGCCGATACGCGCCGGGACGAGCTCGGTGACCTTGGGGATGACGATGCCGGCCATGGAGTGGCCGACCAGCACGGCGTCGTGCACGCCCTCTCGAGCCATCGCGTCAGCGACCGAGCGAGCGTAGCTCTGCACCGACGCGCGCCGCCACTCCGCCGCCCGGCGCCCGTGGCCCGGCAGGTCCAGCGCGAGGACGCGGTGGCCGTTTCGGGCCAGGCGCTCGCTCACGAGCTCCCAGCACCAGGCGCCGTGACTCATGCCGTGAACGAGAACGTAATCGCGCGCCATCAGGCGTCCTCCGTGGCGGGCAGGCGCAGCGTGAACCGCGCGCCACAGCCGCGGCCATCGCTTGCAGCCGTCAGCGATCCGCCATGGCGCTCGGCCAGGTAGCGCGCAATCGCCAGGCTCACGCCGAGGCCGCCGCGGTGACCCGCGCCATGCTGCAACTCCAGGCTGAAATCGAAGAGGCGTGGGAGGAGCGCCGGCTCGATGCCCTCGCCGGTGTCGCTCACGATGCACACGACATCGGCACCCTCGTGTTCCGCCGAGACCGTCACGCGGCCGCCGTCGGGCGTGAATCGCACGGCGTTGGCGATCAGTGAGGTCACGATCTGCTCGATGCGCGCGGGATCGCCGTTCACGCCCAGCGGGCGGTCCGGCAGGTTGAGATCAACCGGAAGCGGCCGCGCTTCGAGCCAGCGCCGCTGGTCGGCGACCACCGCGCGGCAGATGTCGCGGACGTCGAGGGGCCGCGTGATGAGCTCCAGGGTTCCGCGCTGGATGCGGGTGACGTCGAGCATGTCGTCCACCAGCCGGACCTCGATGCGCACGTTGCGCTCGATGACCTCGGCGGCCCGGCGCAGCACGGGATCGTCGGGCCGCTGCTGCATGAGCATCCGCGCCCACCCCAGGATGGGCGTGAGCGGGGTCCGAAGCTGGTGGGCGATCAGCGCGTAGAACTCGTCGGACAGCCGGGGCGTCGGCCGCACCGCGTCGGCGTCACCGCAGCTCGACGCGTCCTGCATCACGCCGAGAGCGGCGACGATACGCCCGCTCTCCCGCAGCGGCGCCCAGCTCAGGAGCAGCGTGCGGCTGGGACCCCCGTGGTTCCACTCGGCGAGCACACCGGTGACGGCGGCGCCACGCAGCGCCTCGTTGACCAGCGCCGGGCGCGGGAGCGCCGAGACGGGAGCTTCGGAGGCAAGACCGAGGAGCTGTCGCGCCGCCGGATTGAGCGCAGCGTGACCGTCGGGGAAGCCCAGCACGATGCCCGCCGCCGCCTGCTCGAACAGGGCGAGGAGGGCAGGAGCCTCGAGCGCCATGTCCCTCATGGTACCCTTCTGCGTATGCTGAATCCGCACATCTTCCGCGCTTACGACGTGCGTGGACGCGTCGGCAGCGACGTCAATCCCGGGGTATTCGAGCACGTCGGACGCGCCTACGCGACGCTGATCCGCCGCAACGGTGGGCGCGTCGTCGCGGTCGGCCAGGACAACCGTGAGTCGTCGGCTGACCTGCGAGCGGCCTTCGTGGCCGGTGTTCGTGCCGCCGGCGTCGACGTCGTGGATATCGGCCTCGTGACGACACCAATCCTGTACTTCGCCACCGCGCACTGGAAGCTCGACGGCGGGGCGAACATCACGGGCAGCCACAACCCCATCGAGTACAACGGCGTCAAGATGGTGCACCGGGGCGCGGCGCCGCTCAGTGAGGACGAGATCCAGACGCTGCGCAAGACGGTGGAGACCCGCGTCTGGGAGAGCGGCCAGGGCCGCCTCGAGGCGCGCAGCCCGCGCGAGGATTACTTCAGCACCGTCCAAGGGCTGGTCTCCCTTCGCCGCCGACTGACGATCGTGGCCGACGCCGGCAACGGCATCGCCGGAGTCTACGGCCCCGAGCTGCTGCGACGTCTCGGCTGCCACGTCATCGACCTGCACTGCGAGTCGGACGGCAGCTTCCCCAATCACCTGCCCGACCCGGAGGATCCCGAGAACGTCGTGGACCTCCAGGAAAAGGTGGTGGAGGTCGGTGCCGACCTGGGCGTCGCCTGGGACGGCGACGCGGACCGCGTCGGCGTCATCGACGAGCGCGGTCATCGCCACGAGGCCGATCTGATCCTGGTACTCCTCGCCCGCGACCTGCTGGCTCGCCGGCCGGGCGAGAAGATCGTCTTCGACGTGAAGTCGTCCCAGTCGCTCGTCGACGACATCCGCGAGCACGGCGGCGTGCCCGTCATGTGGAAGACGGGGCACTCGCACCTCAAGCGAAAGATGCGTGACGACAAGATCCTCCTCGGCGGCGAGGTGAGCGGCCACATGTTCTTCGCCGAGAACTACTACGGCGTGGACGACGGCATCCTGGCCGCGTGCAAGATCATCGAGATCGCCGCTCGCGCGTCGGAGCCGGTGTCCCGGCTGTTCGAATCGGTGCCCCACTTGCGGGCCACGCCCGAGCTGAAGGCGCCCTGCCCCGACGGTGAGAAGTTCCACGTCATCAGCGAGCTCTCCCGCGATCTGCGCCAGCGCTACGAGACCATCGACATCGACGGCGCCCGCGTGCTCTTCCCCGGGGGTGGCTGGGGCCTCGTCCGCGCCTCCAACACGAATCCGTATCTCACGCTGCGCTTCGAGGCGAAGACGGACGCCGAGATCGAGCGGATGAAGCGCGTGATCTACGACGAGCTCAGGCGCTTTCCCTTCGTCACGCTGCCGGCGTAACCCCCGCGAGCACGCTCCTCACTTCCCGTTCCAGCGCACCGCCTTGAGCGACTGATAGACGCCGGCGAAGGTCGGGATCGGCACGAAGCCGTCGTAGCTCTGGCGCGTCACGTAGACCTGCTGCGGGAAGTAGAGGAAAACGTAGGGCGCGTCCTCCATGAGGACCTTCGAGAACTCGCCGTACGCCTTCTTGCGCTCGTTCACGACCGCGGTCCGCCTGGCCTGCTCCAGCAGCTCATCGACGCGCGGGTTCTTGTAATGCGCGAAGTTGCGGCCCTTCCACTGGCTCGAGTGCCAGATCGTGTAGGCGAACGGATCGGGGTCGTGGTGATTGGTCCAGTTCACCACGATGCCCTCGAACTCCGAGGCGAAGAGCTTCTTGACGAACGTCGGCCAGTCGAGCGGCTCCAGCACCGCCTCGACGCCGATCCGCTTGAGGTATTCCTGGACGATGACCGCGGTGTCCTTCACCGTCTGGTTGGCCTGATCGTGGCGGATGGAGAAGCTGACTCGCTTGCCGTCCTTGACGAGCACGCCGTCCTGTCCGGGCTGGAAGCCGGCCTCGGCCAGCAGGGCCTTGGCCCGGCTGGGATCGTACGCGTACGGCTTGACGCTGGCGTCATACGCCCAGCTTCCCGGCGGGAACTGCCCGTTGGCGATCGCGGCGTAGCCCTGCAGGACCTCCTTCACGATGCTGGGCACGTCGATGGCGTGGTTCAACGCGCGCCGCACGCGCACGTCGTTGAACGGGGCCAGGTCCTGGCGCCAGCCGAAGTAGGTGTACGACGTGTTGTCGGCGACCAGCACCTTCAGCCCGGCGGTCTGCTTGAGCCGCGCCACCTCGGTCAGCGGCGGGTTCTCCATGAAGTCGACGCCGCCGGCCCGCAGCTCCTGGAGCAGGACGACGCCGTCGGGGATGATCCGGAAGATCAGCCGGTTCAGTCCCGGCCGGCCCCCGTGATACTGCTCGTTCGCTTCCATGACGATGCGATCGCCGCGTCGCCACTCCACGAACTTGAAGGGCCCGGTACCGACCGGCTTGCGGTTGAACTCCGCCGTGTTCAGGTCGGCGCCCTTGAGCAGGTGCTCCGGCACGATCCCGGCGCGCGGGTTGACGAGCACGGCCAGGAAGGATCCCGACGGATAGCGCAGGCGGAAGCGCACCGTGTGATCATCGACGACTTCGATCGGCCGCACGGCCAGCTCCTCGGGGCGCTTTGGGTTTTCCTTGGCCGTCAGCTCCGGGAAACCGACCAGCGCGTCGAAGTAGGCGCGGTGCGGCGTGGTCACCTTGGGATCGAGCACCGAGTAGAACGTGAAGGCGACGTCGCGGGCCGTGAACGGCTTGCCGTCGTGCCACTTCACGCCCTTCTTCAGCCGGAATGTATAGGTCAGGCCGTCCTTCGACATCTCCCAGGACTCCGCGAGCAGCGGCCGCACGGTCAGCCGCTGATCCAGCTCGAGGAGGCTGTCGAACACCGGCCACTCGACGATGTACGACATGCTGTCGGTGGCGATGACCGGGTTGAGCGACGTGGCGTCGCCGCTGAGACCGATGACGAAGTCCTTGCCGGCGGCGAGGCCTCGAGCGGGCCCCGACAGGGACAGCGCGGCGACGACGATGGCGAGCATGATGGCGTGGATCACGGCGGATCCTCCCTTGGAGGTCATGACGACTCGGAGTGCAGTGCGGGATCGAGCACGTCGCGGAGCCCATCACCGAAGAGATTGAAGCCGAGCACGGTGACGAAGATGGCGAGTCCGGGGAAGGTGGCGATCCACCAGGCCGAAGCAAGGAACTGCCGCCCCTCCACGACCATGTTGCCCCAGCTCGGGAGCGGCGGCTGCGCGCCCAGCCCGAGGTAGCTCAGGCCGGACTCGATGAGGATCGTCTGGCCCAGCAGCAGGCTCGTCTGCACGACGATCACGGGCAGCGCGTTGACGAGGACGTGGCGTCCGAGGATGCGAGCGTGCCCGGCTCCCAGCGCGTGGGCGGCGTGGACGAAATCGCGGGCGCGCAGGCTCAGGCATTCGCTCCGCACGATCCGCGCCACCGGTGCCCACGTGACGAGCGCGATGACGAGGGCGGTGTTGGTGAGGCTGGCCCCGAAGAGCGCCACGACGATGAGGATGAGAAAGAGAGCCGGGACGGACAGGAACACGTCGGCGATCCGCATGATCGCCGTATCGACGGCTCCACCGAAGTAGCCGGCGATGCTGCCCACCAGCGTGCCGACGATGAGCGAGAGCGCGGTGGCGAACAGGCCGATCTCGAGTGAGACCCGGCTGCCCCAGATCGTGCGGCTGAAGACGTCGCGCCCGAATCCGTCGGTGCCGAGCCAGTGGTCGGCGCTTGGCGGCTGCAGCCGCTGGAGTAACGACTGGTTGGAGTAACTGTAGGGCGCGAGGGCCGGCGCCAGCGATCCGGTGACGACCATGGCCATCACCGCGAGCCCACCGACGAGACCGCGCCGGTGGCCCAGCAGCCGGCCGAGGCTGGACCCGCGTGACGGCGCCGATTCCGTCATGAATACGAGATGCGCGGGTCGATGACGCAGTAGGCAAGGTCGGTCAACAGATTGGCGACGATGACGACCGTCGCCACCATCAAGTTCACGCCCATGATCACCGGATAGTCTCGCTCGAACACGGCGCCGACGGCCAGTCGACCGATGCCCGGCCACGCGAACACCGTCTCGGTGAGGACGGCGCCGCCCACCAGCGTCGGGAGCGAGAGCCCAATCACCGTGACCACCGGGATCAGCGCGTTGCGAAGCGCGTGACGCCAGATCACGCGCGGGCTGCCCAGGCCCTTGGCGCGGGCCGTCCGGATGTAGTCCTGGCTCAGCACGTCGAGGAGACTGGAACGCGTGAAGCGCATGAACGACGCCATCTGGATGAGGCCAAGCGTGAGCGTGGGCAACACGGCGTGGCGGACCCGTGACGTCACGTCGCCTTCGCGCCCGTACTCGCTCAGGCCGGACGGTGGCAGCAAGTGCCAGCCCTCCGAGAAGAGCAGGATCAGCATGATGCCGAGCCAGAAGCTCGGGAACGAGACCCCGAAGAGCGACACCGCCGAGCCGATGGTGTCCCAGATGCTGCCCCGCCGCACTGCGGCCAGCACGCCGAGGGGAATGGCGACGGCGAGCGCGAAGACGAGCGCGCCGGCCGTGAGCTGGAGCGTGGGACCGAGGCGGTCGACGATGAGCGCGGCCACCGGGTCGTTGGTCTTGAACGATCGTCCCAGGTCCCCCCGGAGAGCCGCCCCCGCCCAGCCGGCATACTGAGCGACGAGCGGGCGGTCCAGGCCCAGGCGCTGACGCACGCGGGCCGCCGCCTCCGGCGAAAACTCGCCGCCGACCAGCACCGCCTCCGGTCCGCCAGGCGCCACGCGCATGATCGCGAACAGGACGATCGAGACGCCGACGAGCATCAGCGCGGCGAAGCCGAGCCGCTTGAGGATGTAGGCGGCGAGTCCTCGTTCGATCACGCCATTACCTCAGCGGTAATTGCCGCCGCGCTCGATCTCTTCCACGATGCCTCCGGAGGTGGCGCCATGGTATCGCACCAATCGACGAACCGATCGCTGGACCAGACCACGCTGCTCCGCCGGAGCCTGCAGCTCGACGGGGCCGCATCCGGGCTCTGTGGCGCACTGTTGCTGCTCGCGGCCCGGCCGATCGCGACGCTCATCGGATTTCGCACGCCGACGATCGCGTGGGCCGTCGGGGCGTCGCTCGTCGTGTACGCGGCTGCGCTCCTGTGGAATGCGAGCCGGGTGAACGTCGACCGCGAGCAGGTGGTGATCGCGGTCGTGCTCAACGCCGCCTGGGTGGCCGGCAGCGTAGCCGTGATCGTGATCGGATCGCTGACCCCGATCGGAAACGTGGCGGTGGCCGTCGTCGGGGCCGCCGTGCTCGGCTTCACGACGCTGGAGATCGCCGGGCTCCGCCGGTGGCGCCCGGCGTGACGCATTCACTGGAGAACGCCCATGAGTGACGCGCTCGCCGTGCTTCTCGTGCTCGGTGGGGCGTGGTCGGGCTGGAGAGGCGGCCGGCTTCTCGTCCGCTCGCTCGGCTGCGCCGACGACCCTTCGGCGTCGCTCTGGCTCATTCGTGGCATCCGCGGCGTCGTCGTGGCCGTGGCCGCGGGAGCTCTGGCCAGTGGTCTCCACTTCGAGCAAACCTGGCTCCTCGTCTTCGGCGGCGTCTTCCTCGCCGAGGAGCTCTACGAGACGGGCGTGGTCGCGCTCATCCTGCGCGTCGGGCGAGAATGAGCTTCACGGCCTCCAGCACGTCACGCGCGACGAGGCAATCGCGGCGGCCCCAGCAGCCGCCCGGGTCCAGCAGGACCGCCCGCAGGCCGGCTCCGCCGGCGCCGAGCACGTCGATCGAGTAGAGATCACCAACGTACACGGCCTGCGCCGGCGCGACGCCGGCCCGCTCCAGCGCCAGCTGGAAGATCCGTGCGTCCGGTTTCTCGATTCCGACCTCGAACGAGTCGAGCACGAAGTCGAGATGGCGGGCGAGCCCGAGCGACTCGAGGATCTGTCGCACCGAGCCGTTGGAGTTCGAGATGACCGCCGCGCGGAGGCCGGCGTCACGCGCCAGCGCCAGCGCTTCCGCAGCCAGCGGCTCGGCCGTGTTCCACACGCCGACGGGCGGGTTGTACGTCCGCCGCCACGCGGCGACCGCCGCCAGCACGCGCTCGTCCGTGATCCCGGCGCCCTCCAGGAGGTAGCGCAGGTAGCGATCCGCCGTCGTCACGCTTTCCGTCGAGGTCCGGTGAGCGAGGAGATCGGCATCCAGGCGGACGCGCGCGGACCAGTCGGCCCGCGCCAGCGTCTCGGGCGCCACCGGAGCACCTTCCCTGGTCAGCGCCTCGCCGATCGCCGCGTAATTCATGCGGAGGAGGGTGTTGCCGGCGTCGAAGAAGATCGCACGCACGAACAGGAATGCTAACATCGCCTCTGTCGCGTGATGACGTTCGGTCTGTTCGTCCGCTGGGCTCACCTGGCCGCCTCCGTGCTCGTCGTCGGCGCTTTCACGATGACGTTGCTCGCGGGCGCGCCCCGCTGGCCCACCGCACGCGCCTGGCAGGCGAGCGTCCTCGTGTGGGCGCGCGCGCTCCTGCTGGCGGCCATCGTGTTCGGGCTCGCCAGCCTCGCCTGGCAGGCCGCCGTGCTCGAAGGCCGCGTGGGCGCCGCGCTCGATCCCGCCGCGCTCCTGCGCGTGCTTCTCGAGACGCAGGCCGGACACGTGTGGCTCGCGCGTCACGGCCTGCTCATCGTGCTCGCCGCCTGGGTGGCGCTCGTCCCCGAGCGTGACGACGAGACGGACTGGCTCGCCGCGCGCGGGCAGGCGGCGCTCCTGGGCGTGGCGGCGCTGGTCCTGGTCGGCGCCGCCGGCCATGCCGCTGCCGTCGAGCCCGGAACGCTGGCGGCGCTCGCGGTGGACGGTCTGCATCTCCTCGCTGCCGGAATCTGGATCGGCGCGCTCTTGCCACTGGCGGCGCTCCTGCGCCGTACGATGACCGAAGCCGGCGCCGACGCACGACCCTACGCGGTCGTCGCGGCCCGTCGGCTCTCGCGCACGTCGCTCGTCGCCGTCCTCGTCCTGGCGGCGACCGGTGCGGCCAACGCGTGGACCTTCGTGGGCAGCGTCGGCGGACTGCTCGGCACGCCGTACGGCCGCCTGCTCCTGATCAAGCTCTCCGTCCTCGCGCCGATCCTCGCGCTGGCCGTGGCCAATCGCCGACGTCTGCTCCCCGCGCTCTCGGGTGAGGCCGTCACCGTGGGCCGGCCTGCGCTCCGGACGCTGGCGGGATTCGTGACGATCGAGGCCGCCCTGGCGCTCGCCCTACTCGCCGTCGTCGCGGCGATGGGCCTCACCGCCCCGGCGCGTCACGAACAGCCGATCTGGCCGCTGCCCTTCCGGCTGACGCTGGCCGCCATCGATGCGGCGGGCGCGCGGCTGCCGGTGCTGATCGGCTCTCAGGTGGCGATCGTCGGGCTCGTGGGCCTGGCGGTCTCGGCGCTCGTCCGTGCCGGTCGCCAGCTGATCGCCGTCGCGGGGCTCGCGCTGCTCGTCGCCGGGCTCGCGCTCGCCTTGCCGCCGCTGGCCGTGGATGCCTATCCCACGACGTACCGGCGGCCCGACCTTCCCTATCACGCCACGTCGATCGCTCGCGGCGCCGACCTCTATCGGAGAGATTGCGCGGCCTGCCACGGGCCGGCCGGCGCGGGTGACGGGCGTGACGCGCGCGGGTTGCCGCGCCCACCGGCCGATCTGCGCTCCCCGCACACCGGCCAGCACACCGCCGGTGATCTCTACTGGTGGATCACGACGGGCATTGCGCGCGCAGGCATGCCGGCGTTCGGCCAGCGGCTGGGCGACGAGGAGCGCTGGAGCCTGGTGAACTTCGTACGCGCGCTCGGGTCGGCCGAGGCGGCCAAGGCCCTCGGCACGAGCGTGGAGCCGGACCGCCCCTGGCTGGTGGCCCCCGATTTCAGCTTCACGGTGGGCCCGATGCCGGCGCGCTCGCTGCGCGACTACCGTGGGCGCAACGTAGTCCTCGTGCTCTACACGCTGCCCGCGTCCCGGCCGCGCATCGAGCGGCTGGCCGCCGCCTACGAATTCCTGAATGGGCTCGGCACCGAATTGATCGCCGTGCCGCAGGACGCAGCGCCCGACGCGATCCGCAGCCTCGCCGGCGACGTCCGCATGTTCTTCCCGATCGCCACCGGGGGCGCCGAGGACATCATGGCGGCCTACTCGCTGTTCACGCGCGCGGCCCACGCCGAGTTCGTCATCGACCGTCAAGGCTACGTCCGGGCGCGGTGGGCGACCGCCGGCGCGCCCGAACGCGACATCAACCTCCTGCTGGGCGACCTCCACCAGCTCAATCAGGAGAAGATCGCGATTGCGCCGGCCGACGAGCACGTGCACTGATGCGTCTCTGGAAGGTCGCCCTCCTGCTGAACCTCGCCATCATCGCGACCGGCGCCTGGGGCTGGGTGCAGTGGGGCCGCCACGTCCAGCGGCTTCAGACGGAGGTGGCGGAAGCGCGGGCATCGGCCGGCGGCGAGCGCGAGTGGCGCGTGGCGGGCGTGGTGCGGGCGATCCTGCCCGAGGTCGGCGTCGTCATCCTAACCCACGAGGAAATCACGGGATTCATGCCGCCCATGACGATGGGGTTCCGGACGGCGTCGCCCAAGATTACCGAGGGCGTTTCCGTCGGTGACGCGGTACGATTTACGTTGCGGGGAGCGCCCCCAAACGTGCTGGTGACCGCCATCGACAAGACGAGTTCCCCGCCCGGAGGGAGATGAGGTGAGGGTGACCGGGGTGTGCGGCCTCGTGACGGCTCTGATCGTGGCCTGGCTGGCGCCCGCGTCGGCGACCACGCTCCTGATCACCAACACCAAGTCCGACTCCATCTCGGTCATCGAGACCACCACGCTCGACGTGGTGGGCACCATCACCCTCGGCCGCGGCAAGCCGAACCGGATCGTCTTCCACCCCGACGGCAAGCACGCGTGGGTCGTATTCGACAAGAGCCACGACCTGGGCATCGTCGACGTCGAGGGCCGCAGGCTCCTCAAGCGCGTGAAGATCGGCGGCAATCCCTACAACCTGACGTTCAGCCCCGACGGCCGGTTCCTCTACGTGCTGGACTGGTCGAGCGATGTCAGCCAGGACGAGGTGATCGCCTACGACCTGCAGGCCGAGAAGATCGCCTGGCGTGTGGAGGTGTCGACGTGGCCGGCTCACGGGATCTTCTCGCGCGACGGCCGGTTGCTCTATGTGTCGGGCGAGACGGCGGGCGACGTCACGATCATCGACACGACCACGCACGCCGTGGTCGGTCGGGTGGTCCACGGCGGCGGCGACGCCATGGGCCTGGCGCTCACCGCCGACGGCAAGATCCTGTACGCCGCCGCCGGTGAGAACAAAGCCATCCTAAAGATCGATACGGCCACCAACAAGGTCGTGGGAGAAATCGCCGTGCCGGGCGTCGTGCACGAAGCGACGTTGACGCTCGATGGCAAGTTCCTCTACGCCACGCTCCGCAAGACCAACAAGCTGGTCGTCATCCGCACCGCCGACGACAAGATGGTGACCGTCATCCCTCAGCGCGCCTATCCCGACCTCGTCACGATGGACCCGAGCGGCCGGTATGCGCTCGTCACCAACCGCTACGCCGATTCCGTGGCGGTGATCGACCTCGCCAGCCAGGCCCAGGTGCGGACGATCCCCGTGGGCAAAGCGCCCCACGGGATGGCGCTCAAGCCGCGCTAGTCATTTCTTCCGTCGCGCAAGGAGATTCTCCATGCCCTTCATCGTCCTTGCTCTGATCATCGTCGGCGCGTCGACGTCGACGCTCTACGCCCAGCACCAGCATGGCGAAGCCCCGACGACCTCCGCGCCGAAGAGCGCGGCCACGACGCCGACCGAGCCGCGACGGGCAACGATGCAGGAGCTGCACGAGATGGGCGGCGTGCCGCGCGGCTGGAAGTTCACGCTGCCCCCCGGCGGCGACGCGGCCCACGGTCGTGAGCTCTTCGTCAACCTCGAGTGCTACAAGTGCCACAACGTTCGCGGTGAGTCGTTTCCGGATGTCACTGGCGACGAGAAGTACGTTGGCCCCGAGCTCAGTGGCATGGGCGGCCACCATCCGGCCGAGTATTTCGCCGAATCGGTCTTGAGTCCGAACGCGGTGATCGTGACCGGAAAGGGGTACACGGGCCCGGACGGCTTGTCGATCATGCCGAGCTTCGCCGACAGCGTCTCGGTCACCGAGTTGCTGGATCTCGTCGCGTACATGAAGAGTCTCACCAGCGGCGGGGATCACGACCATCATCACGCGGGCTCGACGCGCGAGGCCCTGGCCGGGCCGTATCGTGTTCGTCTCGTGTACGCGACCGGTAGTCATCAGCATCCGCACGATCATCATCC
>MNEG01000093.1 GCA_001917585.1 Candidatus Rokubacteria bacterium 13_1_40CM_68_15 | reverse complement strand
AACATCTTCGGCACCGATCAGGTGGGCCGCGACACGCTGAGCCGCGTGATCTACGGGGCGCGCACGTCGCTGTTCGTGGCGTTCTCCGCCGTGCTCCTCGGCACGACGGTCGGCTCCGTCTGGGGCCTCGCCTGTGGCTACCTGCGCGGAAGGTTCGACCTCGTGAGTCAGCGCATCATGGAAATCCTCCAGTCGTTTCCCGATCTCATCCTGGCCATGGCCATCTCCATGGCGATTGGCACCGGCCTGCCCGCCGTCATCTTCGCCATCGCCATCACCCGCATTCCGTTCGGCGGGCGCGTCATCCGCTCCGTCGCGCTGTCGATTCGCGAGATGGCGTACGTCGAGGCCGGACGCGCGAGCGGAGCATCGGCGGCGCGGATCATGATCTTCCACGTCCTGCCCCAGTGCATCGCTCCGTATCTCGTGCTCGCGACCACCCATCTCGGAGTGGCGATCGTGATCGAAGCGGCGCTCGGCTTTCTCGGCGTTGGCGTGCCGCCACCGACGCCGACCTGGGGCAACATGCTCGCGGACTCGATCACCGCGCTCGTGCCTCCGTGGTGGCTCGTGCTCTTTCCGGGCCTCGCCATCACCATCACCGTGCTCGCCTTCAATCTCCTCGGCGACGGGATCCGCGACACGCTCGATCCGCGGCTGTCGCCCGCGTTCCTGCGTCTCGTCACCGGCTCCGGGCGGGCGCGGCCCGTCGGCATCGCCGCGGCCGAGACAGGGGCGCCGTCGTTGACGACGTCCGGAGTGCGCTCATAGATCGCGAGCGCCCGGGACCAACTGAGAAAATAATTTCCTATCTTGCGGGTTTCACGATTCACCTTCAGAGTCATCGGCGCATGCCTTTCTGTGCGGGGTGCGGCGATCGGCTACGGCCCGATGACGTGATCGTGGCGAGCAGCGAGGAGAGATTCCACGCTCGCCGCCACAAGGTGTGCTCGATAGTGCTACGAGCATCTTGACGCCCTTGACATATGACCTCCATCAATGTCAATGACGACGACGAGCCGATCTGCCCGGTCTGCGTCGAGCCGATCGAGAAGGACGACCGTGTCTCGGGGCATCGAGACGCCTTGCTGCACGCACGATGCGACTACGTGAAGGAATACCCCTTTCAGCCGCCGCAACGGACCGAGCGGATGCGCCGGCCACCGAGGAGGCCCCTACGTTGACCGTGGATCGGCCCGGTCCTTGCCCAAACGCCGTCGACTGGAGGCAAACGACGCTACGTATGGAGCAGCCCCGCACGGCGCACGTCTGCGTGTGTGGCGCGAGGTACTTCGAGACGGGCTAATACCTCCTCACGCGACCACCGCATCACTCATCTCTCCAAGTCCAAGGAGAAGACCTGGGTGAGCCGCGCGTTTCCTCGTGAGTCCGACGCACCGGACCGAGCACACCCCGGACACTCGCGGTCTTCGATTCGAACAGCAATGGTTTCACGAAGGAGAACGAGGTGCACCCCAACCTGCGAGAGCGGCATCTTCGCATCACGCCCGAGGCACTTCTCGCAGAGTGGCCCGTGCTCCATCAGCAGCACCAGGAGGACGCGGGCAAGGTCGTCGGCCCCAGCAAATCTGACCTTGTCGATGGCCTTTTTCATCGCAATCCGGGCACCTTCACAGTCATCGTCCTCATCCTTTCTGTTGTAGCATCGCCGGGTGCAAATGGAGAAAAAGTTGGGAGATCACGCCATGATGCTCGCGAACGACCTGGACACGCCGGCCGTCACGATCCGCCTCGACATCATGGAGGACAATATCCGGAGGGTGCAGCAGCATCTCGACCGGCACGGCATCGCCAACCGTCCCCACATCAAGACGCACAAGGTCCCCGAGCTCGGCAAGCTCCAGATGCAGGCCGGCGCCATCGGCATCACGTGCCAGAAGCTCGGCGAGGTCGAAGTCTTCACCAACGCCGGCGTCGCCGACGACGTGCTGCTGACCTTCAACGTCCTCGGCCGGGCCAAGACCGAGCGGCTCATGGCGCTGGCCGCACGCGTGCGCCGCCTGGCCGTCGTGCTCGACAACGAGGTCGTCGCGCGGGGGCTCTCCGAGGGCGGCGTGCGCCACGGCGTCGACGTGAGATTCCTGATCGAGTGCGACACCGGCTTCGGGCGCAATGGCGTTCAGACGCCCGACGCGGCGCTCGACCTGGCGCGCGTCGCCCTGAAGCTGCCCCGGCTGGCGTTCGAGGGGTTGATGACCTTCCCCAACCGCGACCCGGAGACGCGAGAGTTCTTCACCCGGGCCCTCGAGCTGTTCAAGCGCGCCGGCATCCCGGTGCCGGTCGTCTCCGGCGGCGGCACGCCGAGCCTGTTCCGCGCCCAGGAGATCCCGATGCTCACCGAGCACCGCGCCGGCACCTACATCTTCAACGACGTGATGGTCGTCGCCTCCGGCACGGCCACCTGGGACAACTGCGCGATGCGGGTTCGCGCCACCGTGGTGAGCCGCCCGATGTCCACGCGAGCGGTCATTGACGCCGGCACCAAGGTGCTCACGTCCGATCAGTACACGGTCAAGGGCTATGGCCACGTCCTCGAATATCCGGAGGCGGCCATCACGAACCTCTCCGAAGAGCACGGCATCGTGGATCTCTCGCAGTGCCGCGAGCGGCCCGCCGTCGGTGACGTGGTGCACGTGATCCCCAACCACTGCTGCGTGGTGAGCAACATGGTCGACGAAATGTACGGTGTCCGCGGTGAACGGGTCGAAACCGTCTGGCCGGTGGCGGCCCGCGGGACGGTCCGATAGGAAGGCTCGCTCCAGGAGGCATAGCATGCGACGACTGACGTGGTCTCATCTCACGCTGCCGGCTCTCATCCTGACCCTCGCGCTGATCCCCGGCGCGCCGGTGGCGCAAACGAAGAAGCTCGTCTACTGGACGCACTGGGAGCAGAACCCCGACTTCAACAAGTGGTACGCGGAGCGCGGCCGGGAGTTCGCGAAGAAGACCGGCTACGAGGTCGAGGTGGTGACCGTCCCCTACCAGGGTTACGAGGCGAAGTACCTGGCGGCCCTGATCGGGAAATCCGGCGCGCCGGATTTCTTCAACGGCATCGCGCATCAGTGGTGCGGCCAGTACGACTTCTGCGACCCGATGCCCGCCGATCTGGCCCGGCTCTGGGACGAGAGCATCCCACGCTACATGGTGCCCATCGGCAAGTGGAAGGGCGTTCGCTACGGCACGCCGATCGAGCACGGCAACTTCCAGCAGATGTACCTCAACGCCGACCTCTTCAAGAAGGCCGGCCTCAACCCCGACCGGCCGCCCAAGACGCTCGACGAATGGCTCAGCGCGATGAAGAAGCTCACCAGCGGTGACGGCGCCTCGGGCGTGGTCGGCTTCGCCATCCGCCACAAGGGCCATCCGGTCGGCATCACCGACAAGTTCCTGCCCTTCGCGCACGCCTTCGGCGCCCGGATGCTGTCGCCCGATCTGGAAAAAGCGACGGGGTTCGCCAACAGCGCGGAGATGGCGACGGCCCTCCAGTTCTTCGTCGATCTGGTGCAGAGGGACAAGGTCGCCTCTCTCGCGCTCGGCGGCCCCGAAGACGCGTTCGGTCAGAAGCGGGCCGCCGTCATCTTCCGGGAGTCGTGGTTCTTCGGCTGGCTCCGGAAAAACGCGCCCGACGTGACCTTCAAGGTGGCCGCGCTTCCCTGCGGCAAGGCGTGCCCGGGCGCGGGCGCGCTCTTCCCGTGGACGAACCTCGTGTACAAGAACAGCCCCAACAAGCAGGTGGCCTGGGAGTTCATCCGCTCCATCAGCAACGCGAAGGACGACCTCGCCCAGCACGAAAGCGCCGGCATCCTGCCCGTGTGGACGGCCAACCTCGAATCCGCCTACGTGAAATCGCGGCCCGACTACGCGTCGACGCAGGAGATGCTCAAGCAGCCGGTCCCGCCGACGTACTTCCATCCGAAGTCGAACGAGCTGGCCACGGCGTTCGGCGAGGCGGTGGTCAACGCGCTCTACGGCAAGGGCCAGCCGAAGCCGCTCCTCGACGAAGCGGCCGCCAAGATGGACAAGATCCTCAAGGACTAGGGTGCGGCGGAGGACCTACCTCGACCGCCAGCGGCGGGCCGGACTGCTCTTCGTCCTGCCCGCGCTGGCGTACTTCTCGCTCGTCTTCCTGGTTCCCCTCGTCGAGTCGGTGATCGCGTCGTTCTACCGCACGGTGCCGGGCGGGGCCAGCCGCTTCGTGGGCCTCAGGCTCTACGAGAAGGTGCTCACCGACTCCACCTTCTGGCAGAGCGTGCGCAACACCCTCACGCTGCTCGCGTGGTCGGCCCCGGCGACCATCGTGCTGGCCTTGATCGTCGCCCTCGGCTTGCATCGGCTCGTCAGCCTCCGGTGGCGCAGCGTGTGGGGGGCGATGTACTTCCTCCCGTTCTCGGTGTCGCTGGTGGCCGCCGCGCTCATCTGGCAGTGGATCTACGATCCCGTGTACGGCTTGCTTAACTACCTGCTCAGCCTCGTCGGTATCCCGCCCCAGAAATGGCTGCAGAGCCTCGACCAGGTGCTGCCGGCCCTCGCCGTCACCAACATCTGGGTCCGACTCGGCTTCGACACGATGGTGTTCCTGGCGGGACTCCAGTCCATTCCGGGCGAGTACTACGAGGCGGCCGAGATCGACGGCGCCACCCGCTGGCAGTGCCTGCGCCGTCTGACGCTTCCCCTGCTCAACCCGCAAATCCTGATGCTGTCGATCCTCGAGCTGATCTTCAACTTCAAGATCTTCGATCAGGTCTACGCGACGACGCAGGGCGGGCCGGCCGGCGCCAGCCAGACCGTGATCATGTTGCTCTACGACACGGCCTTCAAGTACTTCCGGCTCGGCGAAGCCTCCGTGATGGCGGTGTTCGTCTTCGCCACCCTGCTCGCGGTGACGCTCGTGCAGTGGCGGTTCCTCCGTCGCCCGGTGGAGTACTGACGCGCGTGCGGCGCCCGCCTCCTCTCGGCCGCTGGCTCGTCGTGGCGCTCGTGACCGCCGGCGCCCTCGTCGTCTTCTTTCCCCTCTTCTGGATGGCGGTGACGTCGCTCAAGACGCCGCCCGAGCTCCAGCGCGTGCCGCTCCGCCTCGAGCCCGATCGCTGGACGAACCTCGACAACTATCGCGAAGTCTTCGCGCGCCAGCCGTTCGGGCGGTTCCTCTTCAACAGCGCCCTGGTGGCGTCGGTCTCGGCGCTGTCGAGCGCGCTCGTGTCCTCGCTGGCCGGCTACGGGTTCGCGAAGTTCCACTTCCCCGGGCGCCAGCTCTTCTTCTTCGCCATCGTCGGGATCCTGATGGTGCCGTTCCAGTCGGTGGTCGTGCCCCTGTATCTGTGGGTGAGCCGCTTCGGACTCCTCGACACCTACCTCGGCATCCTGGCTCCCGACCTGGTGAGCGTGTTCGGCGTCTTCCTCATGCGCCAGGCCATCGAGGTCGTCCCATCGGACTACATCCACGCCGCCCGCATCGACGGCGCCGGCGAGCTCGCGATCTTCTGGCGGGTGATCCTGCCCACCGTCCGGCCGGCCGTGGCCACCCTGGTCATCATCAAGTTCATGTGGACGTGGAACGAGCTCTTCTGGCCACTGGTCGTGGTGAACTCGCCGCCCATGAAGGTCGTCACCCTCGGCCTGGTCAGCTTCACCAACATGTACTTCATCGAGTACAACCTGGTGACGGCGGCCGCCGTGCTCAGCATCCTGCCGATCCTGTCGATCTTCCTCCTCGGCCAGAAGTGGATCGTGCGCGCCGTGGTGATGAGCGGCTTGAAGGGCTGACGTCGCGAGCAGGCGTCAGAAGCCGACCCGCCGACAATGGAGCAGCAACAGGCTGATGCCTTGGCGTTGCTCGCCGAGACCGCGCTCCACCACGGGATCGATCCTGGCGTCCCGGGAGAGCTCTACCAGGTGGTGGTCCACGTGGATGCCGCCGTGCTGGCCGACGCCGATCAGCCCGGCCAGTCGGTGCTCGAGGATGGCCGCGCGTTCCGGCCGGAACGTCTCAGCGCCTGGCATGCGACGCGAGCCGGGTCGTGATGCGCCACGACGCCGACGCGCGCCTGCTCGAAGTCGGCGCGCGGACCCGCACGATTCCGCCGGCGCTACGCCGTGCGCTTCACCACCGAGACCGCGGTTGCCGCTTCCCGGGCTGCGGCGTGCGATTTGGTCAGGGCCATCACATCCAGCACTGGGCCAACGGCGGACCCACCACGCTCTCGAATCTCGCCCTGCTCTGTCGCCGGCACCATCGCGCCGTCCACGAGGAGGGCTACCAGCTCGATCGAAAGCCCGATGGCGAGCTTCGTTTCCGCCGCCCGGACGGCGAGCTTCTACCCGAGGTTCCGCGTCCTCTGGAAATGCGCGGCGATCCCGTGGAGATCCTCCGAGCTCGGAATGAAGCGGATGGGCTTCACCTGCACGCGCGGACCGCGATGCCCGGTTGGCTCGGAGAACCGTTGAACGTGGGCTGGGCCATCAGCGTCTTGCATCCGTTGGCGCGCTAGACCCATCCGCCACGGAGAGCCAAACCTCGCTACGAGCGGCGTAACGGCGAGCTCGACCCCGCAGCTTCTCTGGCGGGAGAGCCTACAGGTCAGCGCAGCTGACGGCTCAGCCCGGCCAGGCGCTCGGCCAGCAGCATCACGAGCAGCGTGAAGACGATGAGCACGCCGGATGCGGCGGCCGCGCGCACGTCGAGGTTCGTCTCGATGATCTGCCAGAGGTGGATGGGCAGGACCTCGGTCCTCGCGTCCGAGAGGAACAGCGACACCGGGACGTTGTCAAACGAGGCCATGAAGGCCAGGAAGGCGCCGGCCGCAATGCCGCGGCCGATGAGCGGCAGCGTCACGCGCCGGAACGTGTAGCGCCGGGTGGCACCGAGGCTCGCCGACGATTCGAGCAGCGCGGGATCGAGCTGGGCGAGCGCGGCGACGGTGGTCCGCACCACGATGGGCGTGCACACGACGACGTGGCCGACGGCCAGCGTCAGCCACGACAGCCGGATGCCGGCCAGGCTGAAGGCCATCAGCGCAGCGAACCCGAAGGCCAGGGCGGGAAGGACCAGCGGCGACATGAAGAGCGCATCGAGCGCGCGCGACCACCGCGAGCGGCTGCGCGCGATCCCCAGCGCTCCCAGAGTTCCCAGGATGGCAGAGGCCGCCGTCGCGACCACGGCGACGTAGAGGCTGTTCCCGGCCGCGCGCTGGAGCTGCCCGGCGCCGGCCAGCGCCCGATACCACCGGAAGGACAGGCCGTCCGGCGGGAACCTCAGCGAGGCCGACGCCGTCAACGACGTGAGGAGAACGATCACGGTCGGTGCGACGAGGACGACGACGGCGGCCGCCGACAGCGCTCCGACCACGAATCGAAAGGACAGCGCATCGAGATCGAGGCGCCGCCGCTCAGCCATGGACGAGGGCTCGCCGGCTCCGTCCGACGGTGTTGATCAGCACCACGACGAACAGCACGGCGAACATGAAGACGATCGCGATGGCGGCCGCGAACGGCCAGTCGTTGGCGCCCGTCGCCTGCTGGTACATGAAGAGCGGCACGTAGATCAGGCGGGCGCCGCCGATGAGGGTCTGGGTCACGAAGGCCGTCACGCACGCGGCGTAGACGAGAACGCACCCGGCGGCCACGCCGGGCAGACTGAGTGGCGCGATGATCCGCGCGAAGGTTCGCCATTGTCCGGCTCCCAGCGCCGCCGACGCGTCGGCGAGGTTCGGATCGATCCGCCCGAACGTGGTGAGCAGGGGCAGGACCATGAGTGGCAGCTGCACCTGGGCGAGCACGATCACGACGCCGAGCTCGGTGAAGAGCAGCCGAACCGGCTCGTCCACCAGCCCGACCGCGAGCAACGTCTTGTTGAGGATGCCCTGGCGGCCGAGGATCACGATCCAGGCGAACGTGCGCACGACGACGCTGGTGAGCAGCGGCAGGATCACCGCGAACACGAGGAGCGACTGCACCCGCGGGCGGGCCCGCGCGATCACCCAGGCCAGCGGGTAGCCGAGGAGCAGGCAGACCAGCGTCGCCTTGACGCCGAGCACGAGCGTGTCGGCGAGGATCCCGAGGTGCAGGCGATCGCCGAGGAAGCGCGCGTACTGGCGCAGAGCCAGCGTCTGCATGGTCGGCTCGGCGAACAGGCTCACGACGAACAGCACGCCGAGCGGCGCGACGAAGAACAGGGCGAAGAACGCGGCGACGGGCAGCGCCAGCCGCCACTCGCCGTCGCTCCGCGCCGGCACGGCTAGAGCTTGATCTCGCGGGTGAAGCGCTCGATGGCGGCCGCGCGCACCTCGTTGATCTTCGTCCAGTCGTGGAAGACCAGCCTGGTGAGCTCGTCCGGCGTCCGCGCCACCTTGTCGACGATGGCGCCGCCGAGGACGACCTTGCGATTGGTGGGGATGACGAAGTGCGGTGGCTTCGCCATCGCCGCCTGAACCTCGGGGGTGATGTGGCCCTCGATGTACTCGAAGGCGAGGTCGGGCCGCTGGGCTCCTTTGACGATGTGAAGATTGGTCCGCCAGGCCGGCGCGCCCGTCTCCGGCTTCACCCAGTCGACGTCGACGCCCTTGCCCTTGAGCGTCTCGATGAAATTGAAGTTGTGGACGGCGATATCGACCTGCTCCTGCTGGATGAGCGCGGAGTGCGCGCCCAGGTTGGCCGAGATGGCGCCGACGTTGGGCAGCAAGGTCCGGAGCGCGCGGAAGCCCGGCTCGAGGTTCGACTCGCCGCCACCTTTCAAGCGCGCCAGCTCCACGATGAACGCCATACCCAGGCTCGAGTTCAGCGCGGTCAGGCCGACGCGGCCCTTGTAGGCAGGGTTCCAGAGGTCGTCCCACGAGCGCGGCGGCGTCTTGATCTTCTTCGGGTTGTAGGCGAGGCCGATCGTCTGCATCGAGATGGCCGGGCCCCACTCGCCGCGGAACGGCGGCAGCAGCTCGTTGAAGTGCGCGGATCTCGCGGCCGGGTACTTCTCGAGCACGCCCTGCTTGATGGCGTCGAGCGTCGGCCCTTCGTCGAGAATGGCGACGTCGAAGGGTGGCTGGCCCCGGGTGGCGGCCAGCTTGGCGACCTGGTCGGTCGCCAGCATGATCGTCTGCGTCACGTCGGCGTTCGTCTTCTTCTGGAAGTAGGGAGCGAGGATGTCGCGGTGGACCTCGTTCCACGTGCCGGGAAACGTCGCGACGACGAGCTGGTCCCTGGCGTCGGCGTGGCCAGGCGAGAGCGCGCCGATGCCGACGGCGAGGCCGCCCCGCACGAACGTCCTGCGATCCATCGATGGCGTCATGATGGCCTCCTCATGCTCAGCTGCCACGGTACGTCGCGTACCCGAAGGGCGAGACGAGCAGCGGAACGTGGTAATGGGCGTCGAGGTCGGCGATCGCAAAGCGCACTGGCACCTGGTCGAGGAACGGCGGATCGGCCAGCGCCAGTCCCGCCGCCGCGAAGTACGGACCGACGTGGAAGGTGATCTGATACCGGCCGCGCTTCATCTCGCCCTCGGCGAGCAGCGGTTCCTCGGTGCGGCCCTCGGCGTTGGTCGTGACCGCCTTGAGCAGCCGGGCTCGACCATCCGGCTCGATCACGGCCAGCTCGAGCCGCAGCCCGGCGGCCGGACGGCCGCGCGCGGTGTCGAGCACGTGCGTCGTGAGGGCGCGCGCCCCGTGCCCGGTCACGGCGCGACCAGCGCGTCGAGGCGCAGCCGCGTGATCTCGAACACCTGCTCGAGCGCCGTCGCGATCTCGACGTCCTTCGTGTGACCCAGCCGGCGCTCGAACGCGGCCAGGATCGCCGCCTTGTCGTGCCGGCGCACCGCGATGATGAACGGAAACCCGAACGTCGCCGTGTAGGCCGCGTTCAGTCGCGCGAAGCGCTCGTACTCGTCGTCGGTGAGGCGATCGAGACCGGCCGAGGCCTGCTCGGCGATCGACGACCCGCTCATCGCGCCCGCGTGGGCGGCCCGACCGGCGAGATCGGGATGCGCCGCCAGCAGCGCCACCTGGCCCGCGCGCGACGTCCGGCGCACGACGTCGCACATCGCCGCGTGCAGCGCCGCGACGCCGGCGAACGGCCGCGCCGGCCACGCCTGCTCGGCGACCCACGGCGAATCTTCGAAGACGCGGCCGAACGTCTGCACGAAGGTCGTACGATCCATGCTGTCGATTTGGGCAAGGGTAATCTTGCCCGACACGGCCCGCACTCTGGCCCATTTTTCTCCGGCTGGCAAGCGGATCACCGCTTCGGGTAAGGTCATGGGGTGCGAGAGCTCATGCCCGATCCGCGCATCCTGCTCGGTCCCGGTCCCTCGATGGCCGATCCGCGCGTGCTGCGCGCGATGTCCACTCCGCTGCTCGGGCAGTTCGATCCCGAGTTCACCGCGATCATGAACGACGTGATGGAGCTCACGCGCTTCGCGTTCGAGACCGGTAATGAGCGGGCGTTTCCCGTCTCCGGCACCGGCCGCGCCGCGCTCGAGGCCGCCATCACGTCGATCGTCGAGCCCGGCGACCGCGTGATCGTCGGCGAGTGCGGGCGCTTCGGGCTCCTGCTCATCGAGATCGCCGAGCGTTGTGGCGCCGCGGTCTCCGCCGTGCGCGGCGCCTGGGGCAGCGTGCTCGACCCCGATCCGATCGCCGCCGAGCTGCGCCGCGCGCCGACCAAGCTGGTGGCCATCGTCCACGGTGAGACATCGACCGGCGTGCTCCAGCCGCTCGAGGCCATCGCCCGCGTGACCCACGAGCACGGCGCGCTCCTCATGGCCGACTGCGTGGTGACACTCGGCGGCTGCGAGGTCGCCGTGGATCGCTGGGGCGTCGACGTCGCGGTGGCCGGCGCCCAGAAGTGTCTGTCCTGTCCGTCCGGTCTATCTCCTTTGACCTATAACGCGCGCGCCGAGGACGCGATGCGCCGCCGGAAGACGAGGATCGTCAGCAACTATCTCGATCTCGGGCAGCTCGCGGACTACTGGAGCCCGGCGCGCTTCAATCATCACACCGCGCCGACCGCCATGGTGTACGGACTTCGCGAGGCCCTGCGCGCGTTCCACGACGAGGGCCGGGCCGCGCGCTTCACCCGTCATCGGCTGCACGGCGACGCCCTGCGCGCGGGCCTGGACGCGCTCGGTCTCACCATCTTCGGCAAGGAGCCGGCGGAGCGCCGGCTCGCGTTCCTCACGCCGGTCGTGGTGCCCGAAGGCGTGGACGAACTGCGCGTGCGCCGGCGGCTCATCGAGGACTTCGGGATCGAGATCGGGGCCGCCTTCGGCCAACTCCAGGGTCGGATCTGGCGGATCGGCACCATGGGCTATTCGGCGTCGCGGCGCAATGTGCTTCTCTGCCTCGCCGCGCTCGAGCACGTGCTGCGGGGCGAGGGCTTCAGAACTCACCCGAGCGCCGGTGTGGATGCGGCCCGTGCCCACTATCGCGCCGCCGGCGTCTGACGCGCTCTGTTCCTTTCGTTCATGTCGCCGCGCGCAACAAAGGGGCGCCCGAGGCTCGAGACACGGCCGATCACGTCGGGCCTGTCAATGACAACCGAGGGGTGGCACAGGCCATGCACGTTCCCCGGGCATGCTAACAACAATGGCGCGGCGGCGGAGTGGCCCGCAGGCAATCATGCGGGTGTCAGGACCGGTAGCCGTTGACAACCTGGGGTTCCAGACGGTGTGGCGGATCTCGATCAGCGAGCGCGCGACTCCCGAGTGGATCCAGTGCTTCGGCCAGCAGCAGGACGCGACAATGCTCTGTAAACCCACGCTCGTTTCGTTCCATCGCGCGGGGATCCTGTTCACCAGCGACGCGGCGCGCCTGTCGACGTGGGTGAAATACATCGACAAGTGGACGCGGGCCACCAACGTCGCGGTGGCGGCCGTGCACGAGAAGCGGCGCCAGGAAGCGCTGGCCCAGATCCCGGTGTGGAAGAGCCTCGTCAGCGAATCGGCGTCGGAATCGCAGGGTTAAATCCCCGCGGGGGGGAAATCCCCGCGGGGAATTGCCCGCGCATTGGTCAATCCACCGTTATCCACCGACCGCTGATTTCAGAAGTGCTAGCCGGCCCGACATCTTCGTGTTATGGTTCGTGCCTCGTTTGACTCGCGCGGGTGAAGCGCGAGTCGCCCGGTGGATTGGGGGCCACGGTCATGGCGAGTCGAGAGCGCGTGTGCTTGATCTGCGATAAGCCGATACTTCCCGGTCAGGACGTGGCCGAAGCTGGACACGACGTGATGCACGAGGCCTGCTTGCCGAGCGCCCGACGCCAGTCTCCGAAGCTCGCTCTCCTGCCGCCGTCAGACCCCGTCGGAAGAACCGAGTCGCACGTCGCTTAGCGCGGCCGCGGCGGGGCGCCTCGCTCAGGCCCCGCCGGGATAGCCGTCGTCCGGGGTGTCCGCGAATCCAAGGGACAGCACCGGGTCGACCCGCTCCAGCAGGGAGAGGCTCGTCTCGGACGGCACGTTGAGTCGCAGGCCGGTCATCACCATCTCCGCGTTCTCACCGAGGCGAAGACGGGTCGCGTGCTCGCGCAGCACGGCCCGCGTCCGGGCCAGCACGTGTTCGAGCTTCGAAACGTTGGAGATCTCGACTTCGAGCGCGTTCAGCAGCCGCTCGCTTCGTTCTGTCATGGTCTGTCCCCCCTTGATCCGGACATCACAGCAGCACGTACCCGAGGCTCGTGGGCGCGACAGCGTCGCCCGACCCGAGTGCGGGAACGTCGAGGGCCGCAGCCGGGGAAGGCGCTGGATCTTCGCGGTCCACGATGCGGACGGCATCGCTCTGCTTGGTGGGCTCCCAGTCGCGCACCAGGTCACGCGAAACCTGCAGCAGGTCGGCCGCTTCCGCCACATTGCCGCCGCACCGCGTGAGCCCCCACTCGATGTAGGCTTCCACGACGGCGCGCAGCGGTGGCACCTCTTGGGTCGGAGCGGTCAAGACCAGCTCTCTCATGCCCTTTCCCCCTGCCTCGGTTCGCCCCGAGGACGCTCAGCCTGAAACATCGATTGCCCGCGCAGTGTAGGAGGGTCAGGGCGCGAGGAAAATACAACCCGGGATAGGCATCTCTATATCGTCCGGTATAGATCGGACTCCTGCCGCCGCCCGCCCGCTCGTGGAAAAGGCCAGGCAAAGGGATTATCCTCACGCGCGCCCCCAGTAACGCGAGAGGAGAGTCATCGTGCCCAGAGTGAACATCTCCGTCCCGGGAATTCCCCAGCCGCTGGCCTTCTACACGCCGGCCGCGCGCGCCGGCAATCTCGTCTTCGCCGCCGGTCAGCTGGCCAGCGACTTCAAGCACGGCGTCGCCGCCGAGGCCCGCCTCGACCCGGCGTTCCCCTATTACGGCTCCGCCATCAAGAAGCAGACGCGCTACGTCCTGGAAAATCTCGCGCAGACGTTCAAGGCCGCCGGCACCTCGCTCGATCACGTGGTGAAGGCCCAGGTCTTCCACACCGATCTCATGAACTTCAGCGCCTTCGACGAGGTGTGGAAGGAGT
>MNEG01000103.1 GCA_001917585.1 Candidatus Rokubacteria bacterium 13_1_40CM_68_15 | reverse complement strand
GATGCCGGCACAATAGGCCATGTAGCCAACGAAGCCTGGCATGCGGATGCCGGCCTCTTCGGCGATGGCCTTGACCATGAAGTTGGGGGCATTACCGATGTAGCTGTTGGCGCCCATGACCACCGATCCGACGCTGATCGCGGCCAGAATTGCGTGAGGCATCCCGATCACCTCGTTCGTCAGCTGCAGCCCTTGCGCGAGCGCGACGAACGCCAGATACGTCGGAGCATTGTCGAGGAACGAGGACAGGAGACCGGAGGCCCAGAAGAACTGCCACGGCTCACGGACGCCGAGCTCGTGTCCCCGCAGACGCAGGAGCTCGAGGGCCGGGATCATCGTGAGGAAGATCCCGAAAAAGAGCACCGCGACCTCGACCATGGGGGAGGCGGTGAACCCGTTGGCACTCCGGATGTGACGCGGCGTCCGCCACAGGGACACACCCGCGAGGGCGACGATGACGGCTTCGCGTACCGGCGCGCGGAGCAACGCGACGGCCGCGACGACCCCGGCGAGCAGGACGACGTTACCGGCTCCGCGCACGCGCAGCGGCTCGATCTGCAGACGATCGCGCCGCAACGCCCGGATCGACTCGCGCGCATACTGCATCGAATCCCAGATGAAATAGATCACCAGCAACGTGCTGACCATCGTCGACCAGGGCAGCCACAACCGGAAGGTCCACGTGAACGGCACACCCTGGAGGTACCCGAGAAATAGCGGCGGATCCCCGAGTGGAGTCAGCAGGCCACCGACGTTCGAGACCAGGAAGATGAAGAAGATCACCGTGTGCTTTACCCGCTGGCGCTCGCGGTTGGTCTGGAGCAGCGGACGGATCAGCAGCAGGGACGCGCCGGTCGTGCCGATGAACGAGGCGAGCGCAGCCCCCAGCGCGAGGAACGCGGTGTTCGTCACGGGCGTCGCCTCGAGATCGCCGCGGAGCAGGATGCCCCCCGAGATCGCGTAGAGCCCTGCGAGCAGGACGATGAAGGAGACGTACTCCTCCGCCGTGCCGGCCAGCGCGGTGGGCTGGCGGACCAGATAGAACGCCAGGATGGGCAGCCCCAGGGCGATCACCACGATGAGCTTGTGCCGGTTGGCCTCCCACCAGCGCGGAGCCGCCAGGGGACCGAGCGCGATGGCCAGGAGCATCGCCACGAAGGGGATGACTGTATAGAGTGGCGGTGGCGACGGCATGCCCGGGCAAGTCTAACGGTAGCGGACCGGCGCTCGCGATGGTATATAGTAAACGTTTACCCAGAGGCATCCCCAGGGGTCGGTCTTGGAGGGGGGGAACAGAGTGACCAAGGTCATCGTCGAGCCCGACGAGTCCTTCGAGAGCGCTCTCAAGCGCTTCAAAAAGCAGTGCGAGAAGGCGGGGCTCCTGTCCGAGTTCAAGAAGCGCCAGCACTACGAGAAGCCCAGTGTACGCAGGAAGCGCAAGGCGCTAGCAGCGCGCAAGAAGGCAAAGCGGCGCGAGCGGATGTCCGATTAGCGGCGGCAGCACTCCTGACTCGGGCGCCGGCACTCCCAATGCTGGACGGGAGCGAATGAGGCGAGAGGTGGAGGCAGGCCGAATCTGGGGCCGAGGCATCGAGTGGGATGCCGTCCGCGGACTGCTGGCACAGCAGGCGCGGACCGCCATGGGTCGAGAACGGGCACTGGGCGCCGAACCATCCACCGTGCTCGCAACAATCCGAGAGGCGATCGAGGCGACCCGTCAAGCGCGCACGGCCCTGGCCGACGTCGGTCCTCCCCCGGTTGACACCCCCGACGTCCGGCCCGTGCTCGATCGCGCGCGGATCCCCGGCAGCGTTCTCGATGGCACCGATTTGATCGTCGTCATCCCCTTTCTCGAGGCCGCCCCGCGGCTGTCGGCGTACGCTCGAACCGCCAGTCCCATCGCGCCCGCCGTCGTCGCCATGGCTCAGTCGCTCCCCCGCGTGGACGATCTCCGCGACGGCCTTCGCGCCGCGCTCGATGACGAGGGCAGCGTCAAAGACGACGCCAGTCCCCGGCTCCGCCATCTTCGCCGTGACCTGCGCGAGCGGCGGCGGCGCGTGGTGGCTGACCTCGAGCGCCTGTTCCAGGCCAGCGACTCCGACCGAATCTTCGCCGACCGATTCGTCACCGTTCGTCATGGCCGGTACGTCGTGCCCGTCCGGGCCGAGGCCCGACAACGACTGCGTGGAATCGTCCACGATCGCTCACAGAGCGGCCAGACGCTGTTCGTCGAGCCGGAGACCGCGGTCGATGCCAACAACGACCTCGTCCAGCTCACGCGCGAGGAGGAGCAGGAAACCGCGCGCATCCTGGGGGAGCTGAGCGATGCCGTCCGCGCTCGTCTCGAGGATCTCGACCGGCTGGTCGACCTCATCGCCAGGCTGGACGCCCTCTTCGCCCGCGCCCATCTCGCCGAGCGGATGGCCGCCACCGCGCCCGTGGTCGACGCCGGGCGGGGGGTGGCACTCCGCGGCGCGCGCCATCCCCTGCTGCTCGCTCAGCGCTGGCAGGTCGGCCAGGACGCAGGCAATATCATTCCGGTGGACATCGAGCTCGACGGCGAGCGGCCCCTCCTGGTCATCACCGGACCGAACGCAGGCGGCAAGACGGTCGCGCTCAAGACGCTCGCCCTCCACGCCTTGATGGCGCAGATCGGCTGTCACATCCCCGCGGCGGAAGGCTCCCGCCTTTCGGTGTTCGAGCGTCTGTATGCCATCATCGGCGACGACCAGAGCGTGGCCGAGAACCTCTCGACCTTCTCGGCCTTCGTGAAGCAAGTGCGGGAGATCCTGGCCGAGGCGGACGAGCGCTCGCTCGTCCTCCTCGATGAGCTAGGCGCGGGGACCGATCCCGATGAAGGAGCAGCCCTGGCCCAGGCCATTCTCGAATCGCTGGCCGAGCGCGGCGCGCTCGTCATGGCAACGACGCACCTGGAGCCGCTGAAGGCGTTCGCGAGCACGCACCCTCGCGCCCGGAACGCCTCCGCCGAGTTCGACACCGCCACACTGGCTCCGACCTTCCGGTTGCGCTACGACCGTCCCGGGCAGAGCTACGCCCTGACCATCGCAGCGCGTCTCGGCCTCCGGCCGGAGCTCATCGCCCGCGCGGAAAGTCACCGCTCGCTCCACGCGGCGCGTATGTCCGAACTGCTCCAGTGGCTCGACGAGCACACGCGCGGCGAAGCCGAGCGCTCGCTCGCCATCGAGCGACGTGAACAGGAGTCGGCCGCCCGCCTGGCCCAGGCCCGCGAGGCGGAAGCGGCGGCCACGACCAAGGCGCGCGACATCGTCGAGCATGCCAAGCGGGACGCGGCGGCGCTCCTAGCCGACATCAAGCGCGCGGTCGCGGCGGAGTGGGACCGGTTGAAGCGGAGTGATCGCTCGCGCCGGGACCTCAGCGACACGCGCCGACGTCTGAACGAGGCCGTTTCGCGCGTGACGCCGCCGCCCGAGCCCATCAGTGACGCCGAGCTCGCGACGCTGTCCCCGGGTATGACCGTGACCGCTGCTCACCTGGGCGTCCGGGGTCGACTGGTCGCGATTTCCGGTGGAACGGGCACGGTGGAAGCAGGCTCGATGACCGTCCGCGTGCCCTTGTCCGCTCTCCGTCCCGTGCCGGATCAAGCTGCGAACGGCGATCGGGGTGTCTTGGGACATGGGACGTCCCGTCGGGGAAATGCTGTGTTCACCGAACGGAACGTCGCCCGCCCCGAGACCGCGCCATCGGTGAATCCCGAGTTGATGCTGATCGGGCGAAGGACCGACGAAGCACGCGACATGGTCGAAAAGTATCTGGATGATGCGTTCATGGCCGGCCTCGCCAGCGTGCGGTTGATCCACGGCAAGGGTACGGGGGCCCTCCGCAAGACCGTGCGTGATCTGCTCGCCACCCATCCCCTCGTGGATTCCTACCGTGACGGCGAGGCCACCGAGGGCGGGACCGGCGCCACCGTCGCAGCGTTGAAGGTCGGGTGATGGCCGGCTACTCGCCTGCGCTCCTCGACGAAATCCGCACCGGCGTCGACATCGTCGATCTCGTCGGCCGCTTCGTGAACCTCCGGAAGGCGGGGGTCAATTACAAGGGGCTCTGCCCGTTCCACGCCGAGAAAACGCCGTCCTTCACGGTGAATCCCAAGAAGGGCATCTTCCATTGCTTCGGGTGCGGCGTGGGTGGTGATGCGTTCGGCTTCATCATGAAGCAGGATCGGCTGTCGTTTCCCGAGGCGGTTCGGGCGCTGGCCAAGGCGGCTGGCGTGACCCTCCCCGAAGAGCGCGAGCGCGACGGCGCAGACTCGGGCCGCGAGGAGCTTCAGAAAGTCATGGACCTGGCGGCTCGCTTCTTCGCCGAGGGGCTCTGGAAGTCCGGCAGCGAGCGGGCGCGCGAGTACCTTGCCAAGCGCGGGATCGATCCCGACGTTGCCAGGAGCTTCGGCCTCGGTCTCTCCCCCGAGGGATGGGACGGCCTGCTCACGTTCATGCGCGGCCAGCGTGTGCCTCCCGAGGCCCTGGAAAGCGCGGGGCTCGTGATCCGCCGCGACAGCGGCACCGGCTTGTACGACCGCTTCCGAGGTCGCCTCATGTTTCCCATCCGAGACCTCCAGGGGCGCGTCGTCGCCTTCGGTGGCCGCGGCTTCGGTGACGAGCAGCCGAAGTACCTGAATTCGCCCGAGACCGCGATATACACCAAGGGCAACCTCCTCTACGCCGCCGACATCGCCCGCGCCACCATGCGAGACAAGAACCGGGCGCTCCTCGTCGAGGGCTACGTGGACTGCTTGATGGCCCACCAGCACGGCTTCGCCGAAACCGTCGCGGCGCTCGGCACGGCGTTCACGCCGGCCCAGCTCGGGATCCTGCGTCGCTACTGCGAAGAGGTCGTGACGTTCTTCGATGCCGATGCCGCCGGACAGAAGGCTGCTGAACGCGCGGCCGAGCTGCTCGAGCCGAGCGAGGCCGGCGCCGCCTGGGCCGTGAACCGCGCCGGCACCTTCGAAGGAGGCGGGGTCTTCCGCCTCAAGGTCGCGCTGCTCCCGGCCGGATACGATCCCGACACGTTCCTGCGCGAGCACGGCGCCGCCGGCTTCACGGAGAGGATCGCCGCGGCGCGGAGCCTGCTCGGCTATGCCCTCGATCGCACGATCGCGGATCCCGACGGGGGAACGGGGCCGCGGGCTCGCTCCAACGCTTTTGCTCGGGCGGCGCTGATGCTGGCCAAGGTCGGCGACGCCGAGGAGGCCGCCGCGCTGTCTCGGGAGGCGGCGGCGAAGCTCGGCGTTGACTCGACCCAGCTGTGGATCGAATCGCAGAAGCTGCAGTCGGCGTTGCGCAAGCCACGGGCGGCGATGTCCAAGCCGGCCACCGCGGAACGCGAGCGGGCGCACGACCGAAGTCTGGTGCGCCTCCTCCTGCAGCATCCTTCGGCCCGGGCCGCGCTGCTGCCCGTGACGGAAGACGCCGACCTGATCAGTCCCTCACTCCGCGCGATCGTCGGCGCCTTGCGGGCGCGTCCGGACACGTCAGCCGAGAGCCTCCTGGTCGACCTCGACGATCCCGCCCGGAGCGTCCTCACCGCCCTTCTCCTCGAGGAGGACCATAGGTTCCCCGAAGACCCTCACGTCAGCATCGCCGGCTTTCGCCGGCGCCTCGAGCGGGAACATCACTTGCGCCGCCAGCGCGAGATCGCCCAGAGCATCGGCGAGGCGCAGCGTCTGGGCACCGTGGTCGACACGCCATTTCAGGACTTCCAGGCTCTTCACCGGGAGAGCAAGGTCGTCTATGAGATGCTGGGAAACGTGGCCCAGTCGCTCGAACCGCGCGACAACGACCCCGAAGGAGTTCAGACGAATGAGTGAAGAACCAAAGCTCGAAGAGCTCGATCGACTGATTTCGATGGGCAAGCAGAAGGGCTTCCTCACCTACGACGAGGTGAACGATGCTCTGCCCTCCGACATCGTCTCGCTCGATCAGCTCGACGACATCATGATGATGTTCGGGGCCATGGACATCGAGGTGGTGGATTCCGCCAAGGCGGCCCGCCTGCCCTCCGAGGTGGCGCGCCCGGCGGCGGTGGTCGAGGACGATGACGACGGTGGGGGCGATGCGATCGATCTCTCACCCGGTCCCGTCGGCCGCACCGAGGACCCCGTTCGTCTCTACCTCCGTGAGATGGGGCGTGTCGCCCTCCTCACGCGCGAGGGCGAGATCGCGCTGGCCAAGCGGATCGAGGAGGGCAAGAACCAGGTTACGGCGGCGATCCTCTCCACCAACCTGGCCCTCGAGCGGTTCCGTGAGCTTCGCGAGGCGCTGCGTCACGGCGAGATCTCCGTCAAGGAAGTCGTCGACGTCAACGAGGAGGAGTTCACCGAGGAGAAAGAGGAGGAGCTGCGGCGGCAGGTCGTCAACGCCTTCGCCCAGGTCGATCGTCTCCTCCGCGACCGCGATGAGCTGGTCGAGCAAGTGCGGAAGCTCCGGGCCAAGGCCGGCCCCAAGCCGAAGGGCAAGGTGATCAAGGACCCGGCCTGGAAGCGGACGGAAGCCAAGGCCCAGGCGCTGCAACGGAAGGTCCTCGACAAGCTGCGCGCGCTCGCCATCGGAAACCAGATCATCGACCGGGAGGACGGCGATCCCACCCGCCGCGGCCTCGTCCAGCGGCTGCGAGACCTCGTGGAGGACATCGAGCGCGCCGAGCGCGTGATCGAGCTGTGGACCAACGGCGCCAGCAAGTCGAAGGAAGAGCGGCAGAACCTCCTGTACGTGTCCTTCCGAGAGCCGGTGCCCAACGGCACCAACGGTGCCGCCAGTGACCTCCATCTCAAGGCGGCCAAGAAGTTCCCCACCTTGAAGCAGCAGCAGATCTGGGTGGCCCAGCAGGAGATCAAGGCCGCCGAGGCGCGCGCCAACGCTCGGGCCGATGAGCTGAAGCGCGTGATGGCCGTCATCAAGCAAGGCCAGCAGAAGGCGGCCCAGGCCAAGAAAGAGATGGTCGAGGCAAACTTACGGTTGGTCATCTCGATCGCCAAGAAGTACACGAACCGGGGCCTGCAGTTCCTGGACCTCATCCAGGAAGGCAACATCGGCCTGATGAAGGCCGTGGACAAGTTCGAGTACCGGCGCGGCTACAAGTTTTCGACCTACGCCACCTGGTGGATCCGGCAGGCAATTACCAGAGCCATCGCCGACCAGGCGCGCACGATCCGGATTCCCGTCCACATGATCGAGACGATCAACAAGCTGATCCGCACCTCCCGCCAGCTCGTCCAGGAGCTGGGCCGCGAGCCCACGCCGGAGGAGATCGCCGAGAAGATGGACGTGCCGGTGGACAAGGTCCGCAAGGTCCTCAAGATCGCCCAGGAGCCGATCTCGCTGGAGACGCCCATCGGGGAGGAAGAGGACAGCCACCTGGGCGATTTCATCGAGGACAAGCAGGTGGTGTCGCCGGTGGAGTCGATCATCGGCCTCTCCCTGCGCGAGCAGACCAACAAGGTCCTGAACACGCTGACGCCCCGCGAGGAGAAGGTACTGCGCCTGCGCTTCGGCCTCTCCGACGGCTGCGAGCACACCCTGGAGGAGGTCGGCCAGGACTTCGCAGTCACCCGCGAACGCATCCGGCAGATCGAGGCCAAGGCGCTGCGGAAGCTGCGCCATCCATCGCGCTCCAAGAAACTGCGGAGCTTCCTCGAGTCGTGAGGTACGCTCGTGAACCTGGGAACCTACGGGCCCATAGCTCAACGGCAGAGCAGCCGGTTCATACCCGGTCGGTTCCTGGTTCGAGTCCAGGTGGGCCCACCATTGGAGTCGAACGCCCGTGAGTGACCTCAAGACCCTCGTTCATCTCCAGGAATTCGACACGAAGATCGCCGGCCTCGAAACCGAGGCCGCCCGCCTTCCCAAGCAGATCGAAGCCATCCACGCCGCGATCGCCGAGGCGAAGAAGACGGTCGACACAGTCAAGACCCGACTCGATGCCGCCCGCAAGGACCTCCGCGCGCGCGAGAAGGATCTCGACGACATCGCCGTCAAACGGTCGAAGTCGGAATCGCGACTCTACGAGGTGAAGACGAACGTCGAGTACTCGGCCGTCCTCACCGAGATCGAGACGATCAAGGCCCAGAAGGCCCAGGCCGAAGAGGAGATCCTGACGCTCATGGAGCGTCAGGAGAGCCTCGCCGGCGAGATCCGGGAAGCCGAAGGCCGGCTGAGGGCCCGTGACGAGCAGGGCAAGCGCGACGAGCTTGTCGTGCGTGAGAGGCTGGCCGCCGTCGAGAAGGAGCTGGCTGGCCTGCGGAGCGAGCGGACCACGCTGGCCAGCGGCGTGCCCCGCAACGTGCTGACCGACTACGAGCGCATCCTCAAGGCCCGGGGTGGGCTGGCCATCGCGCCGGTCACGGCCAGCGCGATCTGCGGTGGCTGTCGCGTCACCATCCGCCCCCAGGCCATCCAGGAGTTGAAGGCCGCGACGACGCTGCTGCATTGCGAGAGCTGCGGCCGGTATCTCTACTGGCAAGAATGAGCTCGCCGGGGGGCGTCTCCCCCGATGTCGTGGTCTACAGCGACGGCTCCTGCGCGGGCAATCCCGGGCCGGGCGGCTGGGCGGCGATCATCATCCACAGTGACCGCGAGCACGTCGTGAGTGGGGCGGAGCCGCGCACGACCAACCAGCGCATGGAGCTCATGGCAGCCATCGAGGGCCTGGCCGCGGTCACTCCCGACCGCCGGGTCCACCTTCATACCGACAGCGCCTACGTCATGAACTGCTTCCGCGACCGCTGGTACGAGCGGTGGGAACGCGGTGGCTGGCTCGGCACGAATCGCAAGCCCGTCAGCAACCGCGACCTCTGGGAGCGGTTGATCGCCGAGACCCGCCGCCACGACGTCGTGTGGACCAAGGTCAAGGGCCACAGCGGCGATCCGCTTAACGACCGGGTGGACGCGCTCGCGCGCGGTGCGATCTCCATGCTCGGCCGCGTCTGATCACGCGCCCGCGGGGTCCGCCCGGCGCGCCGGCCACGTTGAGCCACGCCATGACGGTTGCGGCCTCATCCGGAGTGTCCGGCGCGAGACGCGAAGGCCGCTTCCGCTCCCGAACGGATCGAAGGCGTATACTGAGCGAGCGCCAGAGAAGGCCGGATGGTCGCCGGCCGCGTCACGCGGCGGGAGGAAAGTCCGGGCTCCGCAGGGCAGGGTGCTGGGTAACACCCAGGGGGGGAAACCCCACGGACCAGTGCCACAGAAAGCAAACCGCCGCCACCAGCTCTCTCAGAGAGGTGATGGCGGTAAGGGTGAAACGGTGAGGTAAGAGCTCACCAGCGGCGCGGGTGACCGCGCCGGCTCGGTAAACCCCACCCGGAGCAAGGCCCAATAGGGGAGCGATGGAGTGGCCCGCTCCGCTCCCGGGTCAGGCCGCTGGAGACGCCGGGCAACCGGCGCCCTAGAGAAATGACCGTCACCCGGGCTCACGCCCGGGGACAGAACCCGGCTTACAGGCCTTCTCTGGCGTTTCTGCCCGTTCGCGCCCTCCGTTCGAGCAACGTCACCGTGCTCCGCTTCCTCGCAGCGCTCGGGATCGGCCGGACGACGAACTGTCGGGCGTACCGACGCCGCCGGACGGTTGAGTCGCAGGGATTAGCGCACGTCGCCTGCGACCCGCGAGCCCGTACTCGAAGGCGCTGATTACCAACGTCGTCGCAGTTCGGCTGGCTCCTTGCACTTCATCTCTCAGGGATGCCCTGAGCATTCAAGTCTGATCGGCGCCAGCACCGCGACCGACGCGGCTGAGCCACGAGGCCTGGTGAACTGTCCGAGGAGATGACGAGGATGGCCCGAGCAAACAGGTTGGCAGGCCGATGGATTGCCGAGCATACGATCGGCGCCGTCATTCTGGCCTGTATTCCGAGTGTCGTGGCCGGTATCATCGGCCTGTTCGCACGGCTCTTCAATGTCAGTCTTGATCGGGTGTTCTTATTGGTCGGCGTGCTGACGTTCGCGTCCGGGCTCATGATAATTTTCGTCCTCTTCATACGCCACATCGTGAACTACGGGGAGACTGACGACCGCTGGAGAGCTGGCATAGGGGCGACATAGGCGGCCGCTCGAGCGCGAGGGATCGAACGCCCGATCTCAAGACGGCGTCGCCTCACGCGCCAGAAGCTAGATGACGCCGGTGTCGCGGAGACGCTGCACCTCCTGGGCGCTGTAGCCCGCCAGCGTCGTGAGCACGTCGTCGGTGTGCTCGCCGAAGAGCGGCGCCCGTGACGTCTCGACGGGGGAGTCCGACATCCGTAGCGGGCTGCCGATCATCGAGAAGCGACCGCGCGTCGGATGCTCCAGGTCGAAGACGGTACCGCGCTCCCGCAAGTGGGGATCGCGGAGCACCTCGGCCGTATCGAGCACGGCGCCACAAGGGATCCCGCGGCCGGCCAGCGCACGCATCACCTCGTGCTTGTCGCGCTTCGTGGTCCAGCCCTCGATCACCGCGGTGAGTTCTTCGCTGTGGCGGGCCCGCGCCGGCGGCGTGCGGAAGCGCTCGTCGGTGCGGACATCCTGGCGACCGATGACGTCCACCAACGCCTCGAAGGGCTCGACGTTGTCCGGCGGCAGCATCAGGTAGACGTAGTCATTCGGTCCGCCCCCTGCGCAGCGTACGAGGTCGGCGTAGGCGCCGCTCGCCGAGCGATTGCCCATGCGCTCGAGGGGCTTGCCCGTCGTGAGGGTCGGCGTGAACTTCACGCGCGTGATGTTCAGCACGGCTTCCTGCATGGCCACTTCGACGAGCTGGCCGCGGCCCGTCCGCTGCCGCTGCACGAGCGCGGCGAGGATGGCGATGGTCAAGTGCATGCCGGTGCCCGCATCCCCCACGTTGACGCCGGTGACCACCGGCGGACGATCCGGGAAGCCGGTGAGGCTCATGCCGCCGCTCGTCGCTTGCGCGATCATCTCGAAGCACTTGAAGTCGCTGTAGGGGCCGTACGAGCCGAAGCCTTTGATGGACGCGTAGATCGCCCGCGGGTTCAGCCCCTTCACGGCCTCGTATCCGAGCCCCAGGCGCTCCATCGCGCCTGGCCCCAGATTCTCGGCGACGACGTCCGCCTCGCGGATGAGCCGCCGCGCGATCTCCTTGCCCTCGTCGGTTTTCAGATTCAGCACGATGCTGCGCTTGTTGCTGTTGAGCAGCAGGAAGAAGTAGCTGTCGATGTCGGCCCGATCGCTGTACCAGAGCTTTCGGGCCCGGTCACCGTGCGGTGGACGCTCGATCTTGATCACGTCGGCGCCGAGCCAGGCCAGAGCCTGCGTGCACGCCGGACCGGCCTGGTCGTGCGTGAAGTCGATGACACGGATGCCCTCCAGGGCTTTGCTCATCGGGTGATCCTCCTCCTCGGATACGCTCGCATGCTGGCGCGCCGGCCCGGGCGTCAGTGCTGCTGCTGGAAGTACGAGCTGAACCGCGCCGTCTCGGACCGAGCCGCCGGGTCGCAGATCACGTTGACGCACGCGGGTACGCCGGCCTTCGCCGCGCGGTCGAGCGCCGGCCGGATGTCCTCGGGCCGCTCCACGCGTTCGCCGTGGCCGCCGAGCGCCTCCACGATGCGCTCGTAGCTCGTGAAGGGCAGGTCGCGGCCCGGCTTGGGAGGATGATTGGCCGTCCAGCCTCCGTTTGTTGCAGACGACGGTGATGACCGGCAGGTGCTCGCGCACGGCGGTGTCGATCTCGAAGCCGTTCATGCCGAACGACCCGTCGCCGGTGAGCGCGATCACCTGCTTGTCCGGCCGGGCGACCTGGGCGCCGATGGCATTGGGCACGGCCACGCCCATGCAGCCATTCGGCCCGGCGTTGATGCGGTGGCCGGGCACGAACGTGGGAATGGATTGCCGCGCGAAGTTGAGCGTGTCGTGACCGTCGACACAGAGCACGGCGTCGCGCTCCATGAACCTTCCGAGCTCGTGACAGAGCCGCAGGGGATGGATCGGCACGTGGTCGCTCTCGAGGAGCGGCTTCATCTCCTGGGCTTTCTTGTGATCGACCTCGCGGAGGTGGCGGATCCACGCCGTTTCCGTCGGCCAGTCGCCGGCACGATCGGCGTCGGCCAGGAGCTGCGTCAACACGGTGCGGGCATCGCCGACGATGCCCAGATCGACGGGACGCCCCTTGCCGACCTCCTCGGCGTCGGTGTTGACCATGATCACCTTGACGTCGGGCGCGAAGCGCGGGGCACGGCCGAATCCCAGGAGCACGTTGAAGCGGGTGCCGATCACGAGGAGCACGTCGGCCTCGCGGAACGCCGTGGAGCGGGCATTGAGGAAGGCGAGCGGATGGTCGTCGGGAATGACGCCGCGTCCCTGAGGCGTGGTGAAGAACGGAATGTGCGTACGGTCGACGAAGGCGCGGAGCGCTTCGCTTGCACCCGACCAGAGGACGCCACTGCCGGTGAGGACGAGCGGCCGTTCGGCCGCTCTCAGGAGTCGGGTCGCCTCGCGGATGGCATCGAGATCGCCGGACGGCCGGGCCGCCCGCGGGCTCCCGGCCGGCACGACCGTGTCCTCGTCGATCTCGCCGTAGAGCACGTCGCCGGGAAAGTCGAGATGCACCGGGCCCGGGCGGTTGCCGAGGGCTTTACGATAGGCGGCGCCGACGTACTCCGGAATTCGCCGCGCCTCGTGGACCTGCACGGCCCACTTGGTGAGCGGACGCATCGCGCCGACCTGGTCGACCTCCTGAAAGTCCTCCAGATCGCGGGTGCGGAGGGGGCTGGCCCCGGCGAGCAGGATCACGGGGGCGGCGTCGAGCAGGGCGTTGATCATGCCGGTGGCGGCATTGATCGTGCCGGGCCCGGACGAGGTATTGACGAGGCCCGGCTTGCCACACGCGCGCGCATATCCGTGCGCCATCATGGCCGCGCCCTGCTCGTGCCGGGTGTGGATGGCTCGGATACCGAGGCGCATGGCCTCCCACATCACATCGAACATCGGTCCGCCGGCGAGATAGAAGATCGCCTCTCCGCCTTCAGCGCCCGGGCGACGAGGGTGTTGCCGGTGACCTTCGCCATGAGGGTTCCTCCTTGCCTCTCTGCCCTACCGCCCGGGCGCTCGGCGCACGAGCTTCGTCACCTGCGTCAACCGCATCTCCGCCAGGTAGAGATTGCCTCGTGAGTCGCCCCAGACACCGTGGGCGCCGGCGTCGACGGGACGACCGCGCGCGAGCATCTGGCCGTCGGGTGAGAACATCGTGATCCGGGGGATCTGGTCGGTGACGTAGACCGTGCCTCCCGGATCGATGTAGATGTCCATCGGCTTGTGGAGATCGCCCCACTCCCCGTAGAAGTCGCCCTCGGGACTGAAGAGCTGCACACGGTTGTTCTCCCGGTCGGCAACGAAGATCCGGTCGCGCGTGTCGACCCAGATCCCGTGCGGCGTCGTGAACTGGGCGCGGCCGAGCCCGGGTCCACCCCACGTTTGAAGGTACTTTCCCTCCGCCGAGAACCGATGCACCGAGGAGTTGCCGTACCCGTCGGCGACGTAGATGTCGCCGTTTCGCGCGACCGCGACGTCGGCCGGGTGATTGAACGGGGCACGCAGCGCCGGACGCCCGCGCTGGCCCAGCGTGAGCACCACCTTCCCGTCCGGCGTGAGCTTCACCACCTCGTGCTCGTCACGGTTACAGACGAAGATGTGGTCGTCCGGCCCGATGTAGATGCCGTGCGCATCGCGCAGGCGGCCGTCGCCCCAGCCGGTGAGGAAGTTGCCGTCGGCGTCGAACACGAGGACGGGCGGGTTCTTCCGCTGGTAGAAGTAGACGCGGTCCCGTGAGTCGACGGCGACGTGACTCACGATGCCCAGCGTCATCCCCGCCGGCAGGACGCCCCATGGACTGATGACATCGTAGACGTAATCACCGGTGCCGACGACGAGGCCGCTCCGGCCGTTGGCCATGGTCAGCGTCCGCTCGGCTGCGTCCGGTTGACGACCGGTGGCCACCCGGCGGCGCGCTGCGCGCGAAGCTCGGCGCGCCGGCGCCCGGTGGCCGCTTCGTCGATCTCACCACGTGCCGTGTCGACGACGACACCATAGTCGTCGTGGGCCGATCGCACGCTGACGAGCTCGTTGACGACATCTCGCAGAACGGACGCGGGATCACGCTGGAGCGGATCGCCCCAGCCACCGCCGCCCGGCAACTCGTGGCGGTAGACGTCACCGCGCGTGATCGTCATCGTGACCTTGGCCGGCACGACGCGATGCTCCGCGTGAGGGTTGATGATGTTGACCGAGGGCTTCCCGGGGCTTCCACCGTAGAGCCCGAAGGGCTGGAAGGCCCGTCGGTCGGAGCGGACCTGCAGCACGGCCTCCTCCTCGACGAAGCGGTAATCGCGCCGGAAGCCCATGCCGCCGCGAAATTTCCCGGCGCCGCCCGTATCCGGAACGAACTCCAGGGCGAGGATCTCGAGCGGATGCTCGACCTCGATGATCTCCGCAGGGTGGGAGGAGAGGTTCGCAAACATGCTGGCGTTGCCATCGAGGCCGTCCGCCCACGGCCGGCCGCCCCAGGCCGAGCAGATGAAATCGACGTAGATGAACGGTCGCCGATCGGCGTGGTAGCCGCCGATGGAGATGCCCGTGTTCCCGCCATCGGAGGCGGCAAAGACGCGATCGGGCAGCATCATCGCGAGCGCGCCAAAGACGCAGTCGACCATGCGGAAGCCGGTGAGGCCGCGGGCGGCGGTGGCCGCCGGCAGCACGCAATTGGCGATCGTGCCGGGCGGGGCGATGACCTGCACGGCGCGATGGAAGCCGTCGTTGTTCGGGATCTCCGCGGGCAGTACCGACTTGATGCCGGTATACGTCGCCGCCTTGGTGTACGAGAGCGTGTTGTTGATCGCGCCCTTCACCTGCGGTGACGACCCGGTCCAGTCGGCCACGAGCGTGTCGCCGGACTTCCTGAGCGTCACGAAGAGCCGGATGGGCTTGCCATAGTCGATGCCGTCGTCGTCGATCCAGTCCTCGAAGCTCCACTCTCCGTCCGGCAGCTCGCGCAGCGCGGCGCGAGTCATCCGCTCGGTGTAGTCCATCAGCTCGTGCATGTGACCTTTGACCGTCTCGGCGCCGCGCGTCTCGACCAGGCGCAAGAACGCCGCCTCCGCGATATGGCAGGCCGAGAGCTGAGCCCGCATGTCGCCGAACACCCGGACGGGCACCCGCACATTCTTCTCGATCAGCCGAAAGAGCGTTTCGTTCGGTTCGCCCCCGTCGTACATCTTCACGGGCGGGATCCGCAGGCCTTCCTGGTACGTCTCCGTGGAGTCCGAGGCATTGGAGCCGGCGACGCGGCCACCCATGTCGGTCTGGTGGCACACGGTGCCCGCGAAGGCAATCCGCTCGTCTCGATGAAAGATCGGCTTCAGGATGAACACGTCGGGCAGGTGCATCCCGCCCTCGAACGGATCGTTGAGACAGTAGATGTCGCCGGGCTTCATGCGATGGCCGAAGCGCTTGAGCGTCGCGCCGAGCGCGTCGGGGAACGAGCCGAGGTGCCCCGGCATGGTGAGCCCCTGCGCGACCGTGCGGCCGTCGCCGTCGCAGAACGCGGTCGAATAGTCCATCCCGTCCTTCAGGACGCCGGAATACGCCGTGCGGTAGATCGTCAGCGCCATCTCGTCGGCGATCGAGAACAACGTGTTCTTGAAGAGCTCGAAGCCGATGGGATCGCGACCCGTGGTGTTCATGTCCTCACTGTAGCTCGATCACGATGTTGCCGTAGGTGTCCAGGCGCCCGGCGGCGGTCGGAGGGATCAGGCAGGTCGCATCGTACTCCTCGACGATCGCCGGACCCGCCACGACGTCCTCGAGGTCGGCACGACGCAGGATCGGGGTCTGCCGCCATCCGTGCTCGGGCCCGAAGTAGACCTCGCGCCGGGCGGACTCCCCGGCGGCCGCCGGCTGGTGGCGATCGACGACGACGCGGTCCGGCACTCGCGGTCGGTCGGGGATGCCCTGGGCCACCAGGCGGAGACTGACGAGCTGCACGGGCTCGTCGGGCCCGGCGCGGTGGCCGTACACGCGCTCGTGCTCGCGACCGAATGCGTGCTCGAGCTCGCTGATGGCGGGCGGGTCGAGCTGCCCCACGGCCAGCGGCACGGTCAACTCGAACGACTGGCCCTGATAGCAGAGATCGGCCGACCGCCGGAGCCGGGCGGAGGGCCCAGTGAAGCCTTCCGACGCGAGCTGGGCGAGCGCCTCGGCTTCCATCGTCGCCACGATCCCGTTCAGCTCACCGAGCTCGAGAGTCCGGGTGGCGCGACGGTACGTCTTCACGTAGTGGTGTTCGACCTCGCCATACAGGAGTCCGAAGGAGGAGAACAGGCCGGGCGCGGGCGGGACGACGATCCGTGTCATGTCGAGCTGGCGCGCCATGCCGGCGGCGAAGAGCGGGCCGTTGCCACCGAAGGCGAACAGCGCGTACTCGCGCGGGTCGCGGCCCCGTTCGCTGGAGACCGCCTTGATGGCGCGGATCATGTTGGACGCGGCGATCAGATGCGCGCCGTAGGCGGCATCGGCGAGCCCGAGACCTAGCGGCCGCGCGATGCGCGCCTGGAAGACTTCCTGGGAGCGGGCCGCGTTGAGCTTGAGCGCCCCGCCCACCAGGTGGCTCGGGTTCAAGTAGCCGAGGATCACGTTGGCGTCGGTGATGGTCGGCTCGGTGCCGCCGAGGTCGTAGCAGAGCGGACCGGGGTAGGCGCCCGCGCTGCGCGGGCCGACCTGCACCGAGCCGCCCGTATCGATCCAAACGATGGAGCCGCCGCCCGCACCGACCTCGGCCAGGTCGATGGCCGGAACGCGGAGCTGATAGCCGCTTCCACTGAGCAGCCGGGAGCCGTGCATGATCCCGCCGCCCACCGAATACTCGGTGGCGCGATTGACTTCGCCGTCCTCGACGATCGAGGCCTTGGCCGTGGTCCCGCCCATGTCGAACGTGATGATCTTCGCCATGCCCGTTCGCCGCGCGAGGGCCTGGGCCCCGATGACGCCAGCGGCCGGACCGGACTCGATGATGTGCATCGGCGTGCGCGAGGCGGCCTCGGCGGTCATCAAGCCCCCGTTCGACTGGATGATGAGCAGAGGCGTCGTCACGCCGATCTCACCCAGGCCGCCGCGCAGCGTGCGGAGATATCGCTGCACGACGGGCATCACGTAGGCGTTGATGACGGTCGTCGACGAACGCTCGTACTCACGGATCTCGGGCAGCACGTCGGTGCTGATGCAGAACGGCATCCCGGGCACGCGCCGGTCCACGATCGCCTTGATCCGTTGCTCGTGAACGGGATTCGCGTAGGAGTTGAGGAGGCAGACGGCCAGCGCCTCGATCCCCTCGGCGAGGAGCCGCTCCAGGACGCGCTCGACCTCGACGGGGTCGAGGGGAATCTCCACCTCGCCACGCGCGGTGATCCGCTCGGCGACTTCCATGCGCAGGCGCCGCTCGACGAGGGGCGCCGGCTTCTGCCAGGCGATGTCGTACAGGCGCGGCATGCGGAGACGGCGGATCTCCAGGACATCACGAAACCCCTTGGTGGTGATGAGCCCGGTTCGCGCGCCTCGCAGCTCGAGAATCGCGTTCGAGGCGACCGTGGTGCCGTGGAGCACCTCGCTCACGTCGTTCCCGCTCACGCCGGTTTCTCGGAAGAGCTCCCTGACGCCCTCGACGATGGCGCGAGCGTAGTCGTCGACGCTCGACGACACCTTCTTGGTGTGGACGGCCCCGTCGTCATCGAGGAACACGATGTCCGTGAACGTCCCGCCGATGTCGACACCGACGCGGAAACGCGCCATGTCAGCGGCCGGCCGCCTTGAGCACCTGGGAGACATAGGCGTCACCCCATTGCTGCCGGGCCCAGTCGTACACCGGGGCGACGGCCGCGCGCATCTTGGCGAGCTCGGCCGGCGCGACGTCGTTGATCTCCACTCCTTTGTTGGCCATGAACGCCCGCGCGGTGGCCTGCGACGCGCGGCTCGTGGTGCGGGCCGTCGTCGCCATGTTCTGGGCGGCGTCCATCACGATCTTGCGCTGCTCCGGCGTCAGGCCGTTGAGCCAGCTCTTGCTGCCGACCACGAGCGCGAGCTCGAAGAAGTGTCCGGTGGTCGAGATGAACTTGGTCACTTCGTACAGCTTGACCCCGAAGATGCTCGTGAACGGCAGCTCCCCGCCGTCGATGACACCCGTCTGCATCGCGCTGTAGATCTCCGAGAACGCCATGCCGATCGGGCTGGCGCCCAGCGACTGAAAGGTTTTCAGGGTGACGGGCGAGGCGATGACGCGCAGCTTGAGGCCCCGCAGATCGTCGATGGTCCGGATCGGACGCTTCCGGTTGAACACGTGCTTGAGGCCGTACTCCTCGTAGCCCATGACGACGAAGTCCGTCTTCTCCTGAACCTTGGCCTTCAGATCCGTCCCGAACGGGCCGTCGAGCGCCCGGTCCGCGGCTTCCGGGCCGTCGAAGAGATAAGGAAGACTCGTGACCTGGATTTCCGGGAGCCACTTCGCCAGGTACTGGGGTGAATTGACGTGCATCTGGACCGCGCCCGACCGCAGCATCTCCACGACCTCTTCGATCTTGCCCAGCTGGCCGGCCGGATACAGCTCGACCTGGATCTGCCCATTGCTCTTGGCCTCGACCTCCTTCTTGAAGTCGGCCATGGTGTCGGCGGTGGTCTCGCCGAGCCCCTGGGAGTTGCCGAACCTGATCTTGATCGTCTTTCCCGACTGGGCCAGCGCGTCGGGGATCGACAGGCCCACCAGCGCCACCGCCAACCCGACGCCCACCACTGCCCCTTTCCTGCTCCTCCCTCTCCTCCAGGTTCCCGTTCGACTCCACGGGTGTTCATCGGCGGCCGCCGCTCAGCGAGCACCGAGCACCAGATTCGGCAGCCACAGCGTGATGGCCGGAATATACGTGATCAACAACAAGGCGACCAGGAGCGCGGTCAGGAACGGCCACATGGCGCGAATGAAGTCGATCATCGTGATGTCGGCGATCCTCAGCATCAGGTACATCGTCAGACCGTAGGGGGGCGTCATCATTCCGATCGACACGTTCAGCACGAAGACGACGGCGAAGTGGACCGGATCGATGTTGTAGGCGGCCACGACCTTGGCAAACAGTGGTGCGAAGACGAGCATCGTCGCGGTGACGTCGACGAACAGCCCGATGATGAGGAACAGGATGTTCAGGAGCAGGAGGACGACCCACGGACTCTTCGTGAGGCCGGTCACGAAGTCGATGAGCGTCACGCCGACCCCGAGCACCGTGATCACGTAGCCGAAGATCCCGGCCACCGCGATGATGACGAAGATCGCGGCGGTGTCCTTCAGCGTCGCCGCGAGCACGCCGGGAAGATCGCGCCACCCGAGCTCCCGGTACACGCCCACGGCCAGCAGCAGCGCGTAGGGAACGGCGAGGGCGCCCGCCTCCGTCGCGGTGAAGACGCCGCCGAGGATTCCACCGATGATGAGGACGGGCATGAACAGGGCGGGGAAGGCGACGATGAAGCTGCGCACGGCGCGCTGACGCGTTGGCCACGGCTGGCGGGGCCAGTGGTGCTTCCGCGCCATGACGTATTGCATGACCATGAGCAGCAGGCCCATCACCACGCCTGGGACGATCCCGGCGAGGAACAGCCGCCCGATGCTGAGGTCGTTGATGGCCGCGTAGATCACGAAGGCGATGCTGGGCGGGATGATCGGGCCCATGGTGGCGGCCGCGGCCACGATCGTGGCCGCATAGTTCGCGGCGTAGCCGCTCCGCTTCATGGCCGGCACCAGGACGGAGCCGAGGGCCGCAGCGTCGCCGATCTCGGAGCCCGTCATGCCCGAGAGGATCATCTCCACCACGACGACCACCTGGCTCAGGCCGCCCGCGATCCATCCCACCAGGACGTCGGCCAGATCGACCAACCGCGTCGTGATGCCGCCCACCGTCATCAGGTTGCCAGCGAGGAGAAAGAACGGGATGGCGAGAAACGGCCACGAGTCCACGGTCGCCGTCATCTTCACGTACACGACCGAGAGCGGGACCTCCATGAGATAGAGCACGACGGCGGAGGCGAGCCCCATCGCGAACGCGATGGGAACACGGAGCGCGGCCAGGCCGAAGGTGCCGCAGAAGAGGATGGCGATCAGCACCGCCTTGCTCACAGCGGATCGGTCGAGGCCGAGGCGGCCGTCGGCGTGGCGCGCGTCCGCCATCGACGCGCGGCGTTCACCGCGACGTGGACGATCATGAGGCCGCTGCTGATCCACAGGGCGCCGTCGAAGATGAAGAACGGCAGGCCCGTGGCCGGGCTGGGGCGCCGCAGGCTGTCGAGGAAGATCGGCAGGCCCATCGACAGCACGAGCAGGAGGAATCCGGCCAGCACCACATCGCCCAGGATACGAAGCGCCAGCTGTGCCGGCGCCGGCACGGCATCGTAGACCAGGTCGACGGTGATGTGACGGCTTTCCCGTGTCACCAGCACGGCGCCCCAGAAGCTCGACCACACGAGGAGCGCGCGGCCGATCTCGTCCGCCCAGGCGATCTGCAGCCACTGGTAGAGCAGGAAGCGGACGAGCACCTGGGTCAGGACCACCACCAGCATCGCGCCGAACAGGAGGATGCCGACGGTGTCCTCGACCCGGCGCACGAGGGCCGCGCAGGCCTCGGCGCGCGACGAAACGGTGAGCGGGCCGCTCACGGCCGTGGCCGCGCGCGGTGCGGTGTCACCAACCGGCCCCAGCCTGGCCGGCCTTCGAGCGTGCCGTCGCGCATCACGACGCGGCCCCGCACGATCGTGCACACCGGCTGGCCCTTCGTCCGGAATCCCTCGAACGGCGTGATCTTGCTCTTCGACTGGAAGCGATCGGCCCGGATCGTTCCGTCCCGCTCGAGATCGACGATCACGATATCGGCGTCGGATCCGACATCGAGCACGCCTTTCCTCGGGTAGAGGCCCCACGTCCTGGCAGGGGCGAGGGACGACCACCTCACGTACTGCTCGAGGGTGATCCGGCCCCGGTTCACCTCGGTGAGCAGCAACGGGACCGCCGTCTCGAGGCCTCCGAATCCGGACACGCAATCCCAGATGTCATCAGCCGTCTTCTCGGGGATGGCGTGAGGGGCGTGATCCGTGGCGAGCATGTCGATGATGCCGTCGACGAGCCCGTTCCACAACGGCTCGGCGTGTCCCGGGCCGCGAACGGGCGGATTGACGCGAAGAACGTGACCGACGCGGTGCATGTCCTCGGCGGTGAGCAAGAGATAGTGCGGGCACGTCTCCGCCGTCAGCGCGACACCCCGGCTCTTGGCGTCACGGATGATGGGCAGCGCGTCCTTGCACCCCTCGTGCGCGATGTGGAGCTGGGCGCCGGCGGCCTCCGCGAAGGCGATCGCACGCTCGACGGCGTCGACGGCACAGACGGCCGGGCGGGACTCGAGGTGGGCCAGCGGATCTCGGCGGCCGGCCGCCCGGAGACGGCCACTCCTCCGCTCGATGATCGCGGCATTCTCGGCGTGCACGGCGACACGCAGCCCGAGCGACGCGGCGATCTCGAGCCCTTCGAGCATGGCGCCGTCGTCGATGTGACCGATGGGGTTGTTGCCCATGAAGCACTTGAGTCCGATGACGCCGTGGCGGGCGAGTCCGGGCAGCTCGTCGAGATTCTGCTGACCCAGCAGGCCGTACAGGGCGTAGTCGACGTACGCGTCGCGGGCGGCGATCGCCTGCTTGACCTGCAGCCCGTCCACCGTCGAGGTCGGAGGATCGCTGTTCGGCATCTCGAGGACCATGGTGACGCCGCCGCACGCGGCGGCTGCCGTGCCACTCGTCCAGTCTTCCTTGTATTCGTAGCCGGGGGAGCGGAAGTGGACGTGGGGATCGATGACTCCGGGGAGCACGTACTTCCCGGCGGCGTCGATCGTCTCGCGAGCCTCGGGAAGCGCGTCGTCGCGTGCGATGGCCACGATCACGCCGCCATCGACGGCGATGCCGGCGCTCATGGCTCCGGTGGACGAGACGATCGTCCCGCCCCGTACCACGAGATCCACGGTCGCGAGACTCATTCAGGTGTGTCTTGGAGGGTGATCCGGACGGCGGGCGGCGTCTCGCGTGGTGCGTGATGCACGCCGGTGAGCGGACCTGGTGACATTACGGTTCCGTGGGCGCGACTCTACATGACTCGCGTGCGGCTTCACAAGCCCAGGGCGATCGGCTCCTTGACCGCGGCTTCACCCGGCCCTACGCTGAGCGTCGTGGCCCTGACGTTCCGGAAGCTCCACCCGCACTTCGTGGCCGAGGTGAGCCCGGTCGATCTCCGTCAGGTTCACGATCGGGATGCCCTCGCCCAGATCCGGGCCGGGATGGACGAATACGCGGTGCTCGTGTTCCGCGACCAGCCCTTCGCCGACGATGAACAGCTGGCGTTTGCCCAGCGACTGGACGGCCGGCTGCACTCGAAAACGGGGAGCAGCGTTCTCTACAAGAGCCGGCTGGGGAACGAAGCGCTCAGCGACATCTCGAACATCGACGAGAACGGCGACATCATCAAACACGACGATCGCCGGCGCATGTACAGCCTGGGCAATCGTCTGTGGTACACCGACGCGTCGTTCCAGGATCCCCCGGGCCGATACTCGATGCTCTCGGCCAAGGTCGTCCCACCCGTCTCCGCAGACACGGAATTCGCGGACATGCGCGCCGCGTACGACGCGCTGCCGCCCGAGATCAAGGCGCGGCTCGAGGGCCTGCGCGCGCACCACTCGATCGCCCACTCACGTCAAACACTCGGCTTCGAGTTCTCCAGCGACGAGCAGGAGGCGCTGAAGGGGGCGATCCATCCGCTCGTCCGCACGATCCCGCGCTCGCAGCGCCGCTCGCTCTACCTGGCGGCGCATGCCTCCAGGATCATCGACTGGCCGGTCCCCGAGGGACGGCTCCTCCTGCGCGATCTGACGGAGCACGCGACCCAGCGCGAGTTCGTCTACCGTCATGCCTGGCAGGTCGGCGACCTCGTGATCTGGGACAATCGCGCGACGATGCATCGAGGTCGCCCCTTCGACGACGGGAAGTACCGCCGGGAGCTGCGTCGCGTCACGACCCTCGACGTCGAGCAGCCCGCCCCGGTGACCAGCGACTCCTGACCGCCTGCCCTACCCTCCGATTCTGTCGGAAAAGATCACAGTCGGGAGGGGTCTGCTTCGAGGAGCTCGATCCCGCGCGGCCACGACGACGTCAAGCCCTTGTGACGACTGACGCGCGCGCCGACACGGCAGCTCGGCCAGAAGTTTGCAGACACGACAGTACCGAGAGAACTGGCAGGGTTCGGAGGTGTCGCGTGGGCCTCAACGTCACGACGCCGCTCCTGACCGCGCTGGCCATCGTCAACGCCCTGCTCATCGCCGGCGGCGCGCCGCGGCGAATGCAGCTCAGTGTCGGCGCCGGACTCATCCTCCTCTCCGCCCTGCTGCTCAAGGACTGGATCGAAGGACTGCTCTACCTCCTTCTGATGCCCTGACGGCTCACGCCGCCGCCCTGGCCGCGTCGGCCTTCTTGAAGTCGGCCTCCGTGAACCCGTAGAGGTGCGCGCCGCCCACCAAGATCTGCTCGGCGATCTTCCGCGGGACATTCTTGAGCAGATTCTCCGCGACGTGGGGGAAGTTCGAGTCGAAGTGCGGGTAGTCGGTCGAGATGCACATGCGGTTGCCGCCGATGAGGCCGGCCGTCGCCTCGATCTCCGGCTCGCTGCCCTCGACCGCGGCCCAGCAATTGCGCTGGAAATACTCGCGCGGGGTGAGCGCGAGATAGGGGGCGTGGGAATCACGGTACTGCGGATAGTCCCATTCGATCCGCGACAGGATCCCGGGCACCCAGGAGTTCTGAGCTTCGAGGAACCCCACCCGCAGCTTCGGATGGAACTCGAACACGCCACCGATGATCATCGCGATCAGCGCCTGCTGCATCTCGATCCAGTGGCTCGCCACGTGACGGTAGAATCGATTCTCGCCGTACAGTTCGATCATGCGCGAGTACACCGCGCTCACGCCCTCGTGGAATCCCCAGGTCACGTTCAGGTCTTCGTGCACGGTGTAGAGCGGGTCCCAGTAGTTCGAGTGCCAGTACCGGCCGTTCAGCAGATTCGGCCGGATGAACGACCCGACGGCACCCAGCTCACGCACGCACCGCACCAGCTCCTTGCACGCCAGGTGCACGTCGTGAACGGGCAGCATGGCCACGAACTTCAAGCGGTCGGGGCTGTGCTGGCAGAACTCGTGGATCCAGTTGTTGTAGGCCTGGCAGAGCGCCAGCGAGAGCTGCGGATCCATGTCGTTGCGGCCGAGGAGGGCGAGGCCGGTGGTCGGGTAGAGCACCGCGATGTCGACGCCTTCCATCTCCATGCCCATGACCTGGGCTTCGGCGTTGTACTTGCGCTCCACGGCGAAGTCGAGCCGGCCCGTGTCGAAGAGCCGCGATCCCGAGAGCGGCTGACTGGTCTGGCTCTGGATCGGACGTACGCGCTTCCGGTACTGTTGCAGATCGGAGTCCGAGACGGACACCCCGTCGACGATGATCAAGCCGGCCGCCGGGCCACGACTGGGCCGCCCGTCCGAGCCCACCGGCACGCTGATCCGGTGCTTGAACTTCGGATCGAGGTACCGCTCGAAGAGATCGGGCGGTTCCATGATGTGCATGTCGGAGTCGACGAATCGGAGGCCGTCTTTCATGGGAATCCTCCTCGCCCTCACGTTCGCTGGCGGTGAGTCGGGACTATATCCCGGTGGGCGGCAGAGTCAAGCGAGGGTCTGGTGTACGATCCCGCAATGATCACCAAGCCGGTCACCTTCTACAGTGAAGGGTGTCGCCGCCCGACCTCGCACCCGGGCAGCAGCGGGCCAGCGTGGTGCTGTGCCATGGCTACACCGGCATCAAGGACCTCTACTTGCCGGACAACGCCCGGACCCTCACGGAAGCCGGCTACGTGGCGATGACCTTCGATTACAAGGGCTGGGGGGACAGCGCTCTGGCCCGCGCAGCCGACTCGCGCCGTATGGCCGAGTTGCCGACGTGCAGGCCGCCATGACCTTCCTCGGCACGCTTCCCGAGGTCGACCCCGAGCGGCTGGGTCTCTACTGGACGAGTTACGGGGGCGCGACCGTGGTCTGGGTGGCCGCCGTCGACCGCCGGGTTCGGTGCGTCGTCAGTGTGGTCGGCATCGGCAACGGCGCCCGGTGGATGCGGAGTGTGCGCCGCCCCGACGAGTGGCACGACCTCCTCGCGCGGTCCCGTCGCGACCGGGTCAAGCGGACGCTGGAGGGCGAGTCGGAGCTGGTGAATCGCGAAGAGATCCTGCTGCCCGATCGTCAGTCGGCCGAGCTGGCGGCGGCGGCTCGGCGAAGCCACCCGGCCGCGGTGAGTCGGATCCCACTCGAGTACGTCGACGACACCGTCGAGTTCAACCCGGAGTGGGTCGTGGACAGGATCGCGCCGCGCGCGGCTCTCTTCATCACGACCGACGACGATCGCCTCGTGCCGCCCGAAGAATCGGCCGCGCTCTACGCGCGGGCCGGAGAGCCCAAGCGGCTGGTCGTGCTCGAGGGCTACGGACACTACGAAGTCTACACGGAACCCGCGTTCAGCGAGGTCATGGCGGCCACTCTGGCGTGGTATCGCGAGCACCTGCCCGCATGAGGCTCCAGGGCAAGACCGCGCTCGTCACAGGAGCCAGCCGCAACATCGGCCGCGCCATCGCGCTGGCCTTCGCCGCCGAGGGCGCCGACCTGGTGGTGAACACCCGGATCAACCGCGATGAGCTGGAGGCCGTCGTCGCCGAGTGCCGCAACGCCGGCGTGCGCGTCGTTCCCGTGCTGGCTGACATCGCGGATGCCGGCGCCGTCGAATCGATGGTGCGTCAGGGACAGGCCGAGCTGGGCGGCATCGACATCCTGGTCTGTAACGCGGCCATCCGGCCGCACCGGGCGCTCGCCGACACGGCGCTCGAGGAGTGGCACCGCGTGATCGGCGTGAACCTCCACTCCGCCTTCTATCTCACCCGAGCGGTGGTGCCGTCGATGAAGGAGCGGCGGCGTGGCAGCATCATCGCCATCGGCGGGCAATCCGCGTTGACGGGCCGGCCCAACACGGCGGCGGTCACCGCGGCCAAGACCGGGCTCCTGGGCCTGATCCGCGCGCTGGCCGCCGAGCTGGGACCGTTCGGGATCCGGGCCAACATGGTCATGCCGGGCTTCATCGACACCGAGCGGCGCTACGCCGAGTGGTACCCCGAGTTCCGCCAGGCGCCGCCGGGCGCACCCGAGCAGCTCAAGGCGATTCCGCTGGGCCGGCTGGGCCGGCCCGAGGAGATCGCCGACGCCTGCGTCTTCCTCGCCTCCGACGCCTCCGCCTACGTTACCGGGGACACCATCCGGGTCATGGGCGGCCGCGTCATCGGGTGACCGGGCTCAGAGGATCGTCTCCACGATGCGTCTGATCAGCATCGCGAGGAACACCAGCATGCCGGCCACACCGAAGAGCGTCAGCCAGCGCTGGCGGAGCATGAGGCCGGCATTGAGCGCGGCAAGCGCGACGACGCCCGCTCCCATCATGACCACGATTCGTCCGGCCAGACCGAAGTCCATCTCCCCGGGTAATCGGCAGGACCCTCGTGCCGCCACAGGCCGTCGGCAACTTGACGTGGACTCGGGTTTGGGCGGATGCTCTTGCCACGGCATGAAAAAGGTCGCCGTGGTCTTTCTCGTCTCGAGCGCCCTCGTGCTGAGCATCGTGCTGGCCGCCGACGCCCGGGGCGCCCGCGGACACTCCGGCGTACGGAGCCGCGTCGTCATTGGTGTGGGCCCGGCGTTCTGGTGGGGATGGGGCCCGTACCCGTACTGGTACTACCCACCTCCGCCTTACTACGTCTATCCGCCGCCCGTCATCGTGCAGGAACCGCCCGTGTACATCCAGCAGTCTGCGCCGCCCGTCCCACCGTCCGCGCCGGCTGCACCGGCGCCCGAGTCATACTGGTACTACTGTCCGAGCGCCCGAACGTATTACCCGATGGTTCAGACGTGCCCCGAGCCGTGGGTGAAGGTTCTGCCGCGGCCATGAGGCGAGCGCTGGGAATACCGGTCGCGCTGGCCGTCCTGCTCTGGACCGGAGTCGCCTGGAGCGCCGACGCCCTGAGCGAGCGCGCCGCGGCGATCGAGCGCGCTTCGATGGAGCCGGACGGCACCCGCGTCGTGGTCGGTCATATCTCGCGCAAGCTCGCCATCTCGGTGGAGACCTTGCGAGCGCAGCGGGCGCAGACCGAGTTCGGCTGGGGAGATTTGCTGATCGCCCACCGCCTGGCGAAGGTCACCGGGCGCACCTTCGAGCAGATCGCCGCAGAGTCCCGCAGTGGCAAGACGTGGGAAGAGATCGCCCGGGTCCACGACGTCGACTCCGCCAAGCTGGTTGCCGACCTGCAGCAGTCACTGGACGCCATCGAGAAGCGCTCGGAAGACAGGCCGCCCAACCGTGAAACGCTCTTCGGGCCAGGAAAAAAGAATTCCAACGTGGGGCGCCAACACTACTGAGGAGACGGGGCCCCGATATGGCCCCTATTTCGCGCGGTACGCCCTGGCCTCGGCAATCACCTCGTTGACGTTGAACTGGTTGATCTCGTCGAACGCCCTCGCCTTCATGCCTTGCGGCTTGAGGATCGCCAGTGGCTCGATGCTCGGGAGCGCAAAGTCGACCTGCCGGATGGCCACGCCGTTCACGCAATCGGTCGAGCTGGCCAGCTGCACGATCTCGGCGTCGAGCCCCTCCGCTTCGAACCATCCCATCTTGGCGGCGACCGCGAACGCCGCGCCCACGCCCGTCGTCACCGTCCGGGCGCAGGTCGCCACGCGGATCTTCGTCAGCGAGCGCGGTTGACCGTCACTGGCCGTCACCGTGCCCAGTAACACGATCGCGATCGCCCAGAGCGCGCCTCGACGCATTCTCCACTCCCCTCGTGGCCTCTTTCTCGGCCATCTTCCGTTTCAGCTCGTCCGGCGTGAGGCGGACGATGTCCTCGTTCTGGTGCGCATAGCGCGTGTGGCCTTCCGTCTCGACATCGACCAGCTCCACGCGATCACCGAGCACGTCGGCCTTCCAGCGCTGCTGCTCGGCATCGCGGCCACGGAATTCCGGCATCACCTCGCGAGCGAAGAGCTCGAGACTCTGGCAGATGTCCTCGTGGGTGGTGCGGCCCGCCTGGTTGAGCAGGATGACCTGGTCCACGTGGGCCGCTTCGAACTCGCGCAGGCGGCGACGGATCGTCTCCGGCGAGCCGATCAGCCCGCTACGGAGCGTCTCCTGAGCCTTCTCGGTGTGCCGCCACTCCTGGTACAGCTCCCACATGTTTCCCTGGCCGGGGTTGGGAATCCCGTGCCGGCCGTAGTGGCTCAGGCAGAAGACGAAGAACGTCCAGCCCGCCGCCTTCTCCTCGGCCTCGGCGTCGGTGTCGGCGCACATGAAGCCGCTGACCATGGCGATGTTGGGATTGACCGGATAGTCGGCGAGCTTCGCCTGATGTCGGGTGAGGTTCGTGTAGTACCGGGTCACCCACGCACGCGCCGCCTCCGGCGACACGAACTGGAAACCGAGCGCGCCCATTCCCCACTGCCCGGCATTGCCAATGGTAGTGATGTTGGAGCACGCGACCCACAGGGGCGGATGCGGCTTCTGGTACGGCTTGGGAATGACGTTCCGGGCCGGGAAATCAAAATACTTACCGTGCCATTCCCACGTCTCGCGCGTGAACGCCGGGACGAGCGCTCTGACCGACTCCTCCCAGACGTCACGCTTCTCGCGCACGCGCGCGCCGAAGGGATGGAGCTCGACCGGCCCCTGGCCCTCACCCAGCCCCAGCTCGACGCGGCCGCCCGAGAGAAGATCGAGCGTGGCGACGCGCTCGGCCACCCGGATCGGGTGGTTGGTGGGCAGCTGGATGATGCCGTGGCCGAGCCGGATACGCTGCGTCCGCTGGCTGGCCGCGCCCAGGAAGACCTCGGGCGCCGACGAGTGCGAGTATTCCTCGAGGAAGTGGTGCTCGACCACCCACGCATAGTCGTAGCCCAGGCGGTCGGCCAGCTCGATCTGGGCCAGTGAGTTCTGAAGGACCTGGTACTCGCTGCGCGCCGACCACGGACGCGGCAGCTGATGCTCGTAGAAGATGCCGAATCTCACCGGAGAGCCTCCGCTCGTTTGACAGCACGATTGGCCGTCGATACGCTCCCTGCATGATACGGAAACCGCGGATCGTCTGCGCGGGTCTCGCATGAACGTTATTCCGGTCCATGCCTGCCTCGGCGCGCGCGTCGAGGGTGTCGACCTGACCATGCCGCTCGACGAGGCCACCTTCCGGGCGGTCTTCGACGGGTTCCAGGAGTACTCCGTGCTCGTCTTCCCCGATCAGCACCTCACCGACGAGCAGCAGATGGCCTTCAGTCGGCGCTTCGGTCCGCTCGAGACCACGATCAACGCGACCGGGCGGGAAGATCGCCTGCATCCGAACCTGGTGGACCTCTCCAACGTCGATCCCGATCACGACGACCGGCTCATGGACTGGACGAATCGGCGGATGATGTATCAGTCCGGCAATCAGCTCTGGCACAGCGACAGCTCTTTCAAGCCCGTGCCGGCGCACTCCTCGGCGCTCTCGGCCCGCGAGGTGCCCCCGGTGGGTGGCGAGACCGAGTTCGCCAGCATGCGGCACGCGTACGCCACGCTGCCCGACGAGGCACGTCGCCGTCTGCACGACCGCGTCGTCGTCCACAGCATCCTCTACTCGCGAAGCACCATCGCGCAGGGACTCTTCGACCCCGCTCAAGAAAAGGGGTTGCCGCCGGTGCGCCAGGCCTTGATCCGTGCCAACCCCGTGAACGGCCGCTCGTCGATCTATATCGGGTCGCACGCCTGGTACGTCGAGGGCATGGACCACGCGGAGTCACGCCGCCTGCTCGACGACCTCATCGCCCATACCACGCGGCCGGATTCCGTGTATCAGCATCGCTGGCGGCAGTGGGATCTGGTGATGTGGGACAACCGCTGCGTCCTGCACCGGGGTCGGCCGTGGGATGCGGCTCGGCACCGGCGTATCATGCGGCGCACGACGGTGGCCGGCGACGGGCCGACGGCCGAGCCGCCCTACGCGACGCGGACGGCGGCCTGGGACGGAATCATCCCGGGCAGCGTCGGCGTGTAGAGTCAGCATGGCCTCGATCTGGCAGGCTCGACAATTTCACAACCAGCCGGAGGAGAGCCATCAGCACCCGTTCCTGGTCGATCTCTGGCAGGCAGTGCGCGAGCAGACGGCCGGGCGCTTCGACTGCCGCGTGTACGCGCAGAACGCCAACGTCGCTGGCTCCGATCCCGCAGTGCTCAAGATGCTTGTCGAGGGCGAGATCGAGTTCTTCACGCAGATGGGCGGGATCCTCGGCCAGATCGCGCCCGTGATGGAGATCCAGGGCCTGCCCTTCGCCTTCACGAGCTCCGAGCAGGTCTATCGTGCGATGGACGGAGAGCTCGGCGCCCATCTCCAGAGAGAGCTGGCGGCCAAGGGCATCCACAGCTTCGCTCAGGGCCTGATGGAGAACGGCTTCCGTCACATCTCCACGCTCGACCGCCCGATCAAGACCGTGGATGATCTCGTCGGCATGAGACTGCGGATCCCGGGGGGCCGGATCTTCGCCGACCTCTTCGAGTCGCTCGGCGCGGCCCCGGTCGTCGTCACCATCGCGGAGCTCTACGACGCGCTGAAGAACCGCCGCGTGCAGGGTCAGGAAAATCCACTCGTCGTGACCGAGGTGAATCGTCTCTGGGAAGTCACGCGCTACGTGGCCATCACCAGCCACATGTGGTCGGGCTTCAACCTCCTGGCCAACCGCCGGTTCTGGACCGGCCTACCGACGGACGTTCAGGCGATCATCGAGCGAAACGTCGCCATCCACGTCGCGCGCCAGCGCGAGTACACCCAGCGTCTCAATCGCGAGCTCCCGTCCCGGCTCGCCCAGCGCGGACTCGTCTTCAACACGGCCGACGTCGAGAGCTTCCGCCGCCGGCTGGGCGATCGGTTCTATCGGCGCTGGAAGGCCGAGCTGGGGACGACGGCGTGGCGGCTGCTCGAGGCCGAGGTCGGCCCGCTTACTTGATCGCGAGCGGGTTGACCGGTGAGCCGACGGCGCCGGTGAACGGCAGCGGCGGCGCCACGAAGAGGAACTCGTAGCCGCGGTCGCGCGCGCAGTCCTCGCTGAGCTCGTCGAGCGCGAAGATCTCGCCGACCAGCATGCCCATGTTGGGAATGAGGATCTGGTGCACGGGCTGGTAACTGTCGGGAATCTCGTTGGGGCGCACCTCCATGCCCCACGTATCGGTGGCAATGGCGGCCAGCTGACGCTCGTGCAACCAGCCGACGCTCGAAAACGAAAGCCCTGGCGCGTCACCGCCGGCGTAATCTCCCCAGCCGCCCTGTTTCTTGCACATCGCCATCTGGCCGGTGCGAACGAGCAGCGCATCGCCCGTTCCGACCGTCACGCCATGGGCCCGGACGGCCGCGTCGAGATCTTCGGACGTGATCGCATACCCGGGCTGGAGCCACTCCACACCCTTGACGCGGGGGATGTCGAGCAGGACGCCGCGGGCGACAACGCCGCGGGCCATCTTGTGGATGCCGTTCTTCTTGGCGCCTTCGCTGCTGACGAGGTTGGCGTCGTAGCCGTTGTAGAGCTGGCCGTCCTTGAAGCAGTGCGCGAGCGCATCCCACTGCGTCCCGCACTGCAGCGCCATGATGATCATGTCGTCGGCGAACCCGACGTTACCCGGGCGCTTGAAGGCGCCCGTCGTGAAGTCCGGGCCGGTCAGGATCATCCGGTGGATGGGATTGAAGCGCCGCGGCTGGTTGATCTGGGGGCCGTCCTTGTCGAACGGGATCGCGAGCGAGAAGACCTTCCCGCGCTTCACTAGTCCGGCCGCCTTCACGATGGCCTCGGGCGTGATGTAGTTGAGCGTTCCCAGCTCGTCGTCCGTCCCCCACTTCCCCCAGTTGCGGTACTTCAACCCCGTCTCGCGGATGATGTCGGTCATCGCTGTCCCTTCGATGGTCGAATCTGACGACGTCGGGCCACGACGCTAACAAGGTTGCCCGCTCAACACAACCGATTCAATCGTGGGAATGCAGCGGGTAGTCGCCGTGCCGGTGCTCGCCGATCGAATGATGTCGTTCCCCGCCCTGTCCGTACGGATCGACGTGGACCGTCACCCCGCCGAGATGGGGAAGGTGATGAAGGAGCTGGTGGCGCACCTCTCGGGCGACCTCGTGCCCGTCGAGAACCGTGAGGCCTCCCGGCACGGACACGCTGACCTCCGCGTGGAGCCGGTGACCGACCCACCGTGCCCGCACGTCGGTCACTTCCTCGACACGCGCAATGTGCTCGGCGGCGTGGACGATCTGTTCGAGTGTCTCGCTCTCGACGCCATCGAGGACTCTGAGCAGAATGGAGCGCGCTGATTGCCAGACGAGGACGAAGATGGCCGCCGAGATGAGAACGCCGACGAGCGGGTCGGCGATCGGATAGCCCGCCCATACCCCGACCGCGCCGACGAGCACGGCCAGGCTGGTCCAGCCGTCGATGCGCGCGTGATGGCCGTCGGCGACGAGGGCCGCGCTCCCGATTTGACGCCCCACCCGGATACGGAAGATCGCCACGGCCTCGTTTCCGATGAAGCCGATCAAGGACGCCGCCATCACCGCCGACAAAAACGCGATCGGCTGCGGATGCAGCAGGCGCCCCACAGCCTGGTAACAGGCAGCTCCGGCGCTCGCCGTGATCGTGACGATGATCACCAGGCCGGCCAGATCTTCGACCCGTCCCAGGCCATAGGTGAACCGGCGTGTCGGCCGGCGCCTTGCGAGCAGGAAGGCGATCGCCAGGGGAATGGCCGTGGCGGCGTCGGCGGCATTGTGAAGGGCATCGGCCAGCAAGCCGACACTTCCCGAGAACGCGACGACGATCCCCTGCAGGAGGGCGGTCGCGAGCAAGACGACGAACGACCACCTGAGCGCCCACAGGCCCCGCTCGGTGGACACAATCGACGGATCGATCACCCCGTGGGCGTGGCCATGTCCGTGCCCATGCCGATGAGGGTGCCGGGAATCGCCGTGGTCATGCGCCATCGTCATGCCGCGCGATCGAGGAAAACGGCGGCGCGGTGTGTCTCGGGCAGGAAGGCGTAGACGACATCGCGGGCCGCGTCGAATCCGATCGTGTGCGCACCTCGCTCGGTGGGGATCGTCTCGCACTTCCGCCACTCATCGGTGTCGAAGACTTCGATGAGCCCGGGGTCGCCGATGGCCACGTAGAGTCGCCTCCGCCGTCGGTTGAAGAAGATGACGTCGGGCACTCCGCCGAGCTCGGCGATGCGCAGCACGTCGCCTGAGTCCACGTCGAGCTCGATGAGGGCCTTGCCGTCGCAGGCACAGAAGAGCCGCCGGCCCTCGCCGTCGATGTCGAGTCCGTGTGGTCCTGCCGCCGGAATGGTGATCGTACGGGCGATACGGTGGCGCCGGCCGTCAACGACGGCGATCTGGGGAGGATCGGCGATGTTGACGTAGAACGCTTGGGACACCGAGTCGTACACGGGCCATCGCGTCCGACCGAGCACCGGAACTTCGCTGACGAGCTTGCGCGACCGAACGTCGACCAGCGAAACGGTGAACGACCCCGGGACACCGGGATCGCCGACGTTGGCGGCAAGCAGCAGGTTCACCTCCGGCGCATAGGCCAGGCCATTGGGACGAACGCCCACGCCCACCTTGGTCACGGCCGGGGAATCCGCCGGGGCGAAGATCCCCACAGTGTTCTCTCCGCGATTCGACGTGAAGACGAGATCATGGTCCTCGGACACGAGGGCCCCCGCCACCGCGCCGAGATCATGAATCGACGCCACATAGCGACGGTTCTCGCCATCGATGACATCGACGGCGTCGTTGGCGGTATGCGCGACGTACACCCGTCCCGTGCCCGAGTGGACGGCGGCGTGATCGAACCCTCCGGCGTTGGCGTGTGGGGGGAGATCGACGTATCCGATCCGCTGGAGCGCCATCACGTCACGCGACTCGAAATGATGAGACGCCCCATCGCCTTGAATCCGGCGACGGCCGGCAGACGGCTCCTCAGCACGCCGAGGATCGCGCCCGCGACCATGAGCTTGAAGGCACCGATCCGGGAATTGAGCAGCACGACGATGGTCGCCGCCATGATGACCATCGCGAACGGATCGGGTAGCGCATACGGTGCCAGCCGGAGCAACGAGACGGCCAGCACGCCGATCACCGCCGGCCCCATACCCTTCATCGCCGCCCTCATCCACGCCAGCGTCCTGATCCGGTCGAGCACGGGGAGAATGGCGAGCATGATGATGAAGGACGGGAGAAACGCCGCGGTGGCGGCGACGGCGGCGCCGGCGATTCCCGCGACCTTGTAGCCGACGTACGCCGCGATCATGAGGATCGGCCCCGGCGTGAACTGGCCGAGCGCCAACCCATCGATGAACTCACGCGGCGTGAGCCAGCCGAACTGCCCGACCACTTGCTCCTGGATGAACGCGATCATCGTCAGGCCACCACCGATCGTGAAGGCCCCGACCTTGAAAAAGTAGCTCCCGACCTCCAGCAGGCTGTTCGGATCGGGGACATGACCTGCGACGGGAGCGTGCGGGCCGGAGCGTGTCATCCACCAGACCAGAGACAGGACTCCGAGGAAGGCCATCGAGGCGAGGACGAGCACCGACGCACGCGGCTTCTTCGGGTGAAAGAGCAGCACGCCGGCGCCACCGGAGAGCAGGAGAATGGCGACGATCCCGACCGGAGTCCCGGCAAACGCCGCGGCGGCAAGCACACCAATGACGGCTTCCGGGACCGTGCCCGCCACGGACCGGCCGAGGCGATACACCGCGACGGCGAAGAGCCCGAGCACGACCGGCCCCAGGCCGTAGAGAGCGGAGCGGGCAAGCGGCGTCACGCTCACACTGGCATACGCGATGGTCAGCGCGAGCATCACGACGAATGCCGGCAGCACGAAACAGAGTCCCGCGACCAGCCCGCCCCACCAGCCGCCGCGCGCGTAGCCGAGGAAGATGCCGAGCTGCGTCGCCGTCGCGCCCGGCAGCATGTTCGCCACCGAGAGCCCCTCGAGGAAGCGCTCCTTGGAGACCCAGCGGCGCTTTTCCTGCAACTCGGCCTGCATGACACCCATGATGGCGGGGCCGCCGTAGGCCGTTGCGCCAAGCTTGAGGAGCGCGGCCGCGACGTCCTGCAAGCGTCCGGTGAAGTCGGTCTGCGTCACGCGGGACATGGTCGCCTCCGTTGTGCGAGTGAGTCAGTCATTCAGCTCGATCTGCGTGCCGCGCCCGGTGGCACGCGCCTTCTCGTACACCACGACGGCAGCAGCCACGTCCTCGAGCGCCGTGCCCGTGCTGTCGAAGATGGTGACCTCGTCGGACCGCGTGCGGCCCGACCGACGACCGGACACGACGTCCGCCAGCTCGGCATGCACCTGCCGGCGCGTCATGAGACCAGCGGCGAGGGCGTGTTGCAGCTCCCCGATCTCCGCGCACTGCTCGAGCACGTCGACCACCAGCGTGGAAGCCGCCACGAGAGCGGGCTCCAGCTCCCGCTTCCCCTGGCTGTCGGCGCCGACGGCGGCGATGAACGTGCCGGCCCGCACGTCGTCACGCGACACCAACGTGCGGCGCGCCGGCGTACAGGTCACGCAGACATCGCTTTCGAGCAGAGCGGCGCGCACGTCACGCCCGACCTCTGCATGGAAGCCGTGTGTCGCTTCCGCCCGCTCGGCGAGCGCCTTGGCCCGGTCCCCATCGACATCGACGAGCCACACCCGCTCGATGGGCAGCACGGCGGCCAGCGCCGTCAGCTGAATCTCCCCCTGGACACCGCAACCCACGATCGTTGCAGCGTGGGCGTCCGGACGGGCGAGGAACTTGGCGGCGACGGCGGTGGCCGCGCCCGTGCGAAGCGCCGTCACGCTGCCGGAGTCCATCACCGCCAGCGGCCGGCCGTTGCCCGCGTCCGCGAGCACGACGGTGCCCTGGATCGTCGGCA
>MNEG01000017.1 GCA_001917585.1 Candidatus Rokubacteria bacterium 13_1_40CM_68_15 | reverse complement strand
CGTGCGCGAGGGCTGGCGGACGTTCTTCGCGATCACCGAACCCTCCGGCGGCTCCGATCCCGCGGGCGCCATCCAGACGCGCGCCGAGCGGCGCGGCGACAAGTGGGTGCTGAACGGCCGCAAGGTCTTCATCTCGAACGCGCACAACTCCAAATGGGGCATCGTGTGGGCACGTACCAGCAGAGAGAAAGGTCGTGCCGGCATTTCCTGTTTCATCCTGGAACCGGGCACGCCGGGGTTCACGGCCAAGAACATCCGCACGATCCGCACGGCATCGATCCCCAACGACGTCGTCTTCGAGGACTGCGAGCTACCGGGCGACGCGCTGATCGGCACCGAGGGGCAGGGGCTCGACCTCGCGTTCGACCTGCTCGTGAAGAACCGCTTCCCGTACTCCGCGTGCAACCTCGGCGTGGCCGTCGCCGCGCATCGGATGGCGATCGCCCACGCCAAGCAGCGCTCGACGTTCGGCGTGCCGCTCAGCCAGCGCCAGGCCATTCAATGGATGCTGGCCGATGCCGAGGTCGAGCTGCGGGCGTGCCGCTGGCTCATCTGGGAGGGCGCGTGGAAGGCCGACCGCGGCGAAGATGCCCGCGTGGAGGCGTCGATCGCCAAGCTCTACTCGAGCGAGGTGCTCGGCCGGGTGGTCGACGCCGCCGTCCAGATCCATGGCGGCTACGGCGTGTCGAAGGAGTTTCCGCTGGAGCGCTGGTATCGCGAAGCGCGCGTGCGCCGCATCGGTGAGGGCCCCTCCGAGGTCCACCGCATGGTCATCGCGCGAGCGCTCTTCCGATGACGCTCGACGGGATCCGCGTGGTCGAGATCGGCCAGAACCTGGCCGGGCCGGTGGCGGGCGAGATCCTCGCCCACCTCGGCGCCGACGTGATCAAGGTCGAGCGGCCCGAAGGCGACGACGCGCGGCGCTGGGGGCCGCCGTTCTGGAAGGGCGTGTCGCCCGGATTCCTCGCCGTCAACGCCAACAAGCGGTCGATCACCGTGGACCTCAAGGACAGGGCCGCGGTCGCCTGGCTCATCGAATTGATCGGCGAGGCCGACGTCCTCATCCAGAATCTGCGTCCGGGCGCGCTCGACGAGCTGGGCCTCGGCGCACCGGCCTTGCGCGAGCGGTACCCGCGGCTCGTGTACTGCTCGGTGTGGGCGTTCGGCGCCACCGGTCCGCTCAAGCTCAAGCCCGGATACGAGCCCATGGTCCAGGCCTTCTCCGGTCTCATGATGATGAACGGTGACGAAGGCGGCCCCCCGACGCGCATCGGCACGTCGATCCTCGACTACGGCACCGGCATGTGGGCCGCGATGGGGACGCTCGCCGCGATCGCCCAGCGCGCACGAACCGGCCAGGGGTGCGTGGTCGACGCCTCACTGTTCGAGACGGGCCTGGCCTGGCTCAAGGGCCACTACGCGAGCTTCCGCAGCTCTGGCGTCGTGCCCGAGCGTCATCGCACGGGCAGCCAGCGGGTCGTGCCCTTCCAGAGCTTCGAGACCAAGACCGGCCCGATCATCGTCGCCGCCGGCAACGACCGGCTCTTCGCCAAGCTCGCCGCCGCCCTCGGCCGTCCCGAGTGGGTGAAGGATGAGCGCTACACGACCAACGCGGCGCGCGTCGAGCACAAGGCGGAGCTGCTCGCCGCGATCGAGGCGATCTTCGTCACTCGCACCAAGGGCGAGTGGATCGATCGCCTGGAGGCGGATGGTGTTCCCTGCGCGGTGATCAACAGCCTTCCCGACGCGGTGGCCCACGCCCAGACCGCGGCGCTCGACATGATCCAGCCGGTACCCGGGGACGAGTTCTCGCTGGTGGCGCTGCCGCTGTCCTTCGACGGCAAGCGTCCGCGGATCCACCGCGCGCCTCCGAGCATCGGCGAGCACAACCCGGCGCGAGAACGGCCAGCTCGCTGGCCCCGGGGGTGAGTCTCGGCCGAATCTTCTGGATCTTCTTCCGCGCCGGTCTGGCGTTCGGCGGAGGGCTCGGCATCCTCGCCGTGCTCGAGAGGGAGGTGGTGACCCGCCGCCACATCGTGACCCGCGAAGAATTCCTGACGACGTACGCGCTGGGGCGCATCGTTCCGACCGGAACGATGACGGCCGTGGCGGTGGGCATCGGCCATCGGCTCGGCGGCTTTGGGGGGACGGTCGCGGCGCTGCTCGGCCTGACGCTGCCGGCGTTCGTCTCGACGGTGGGGCTGACGGCCGCCTATCGTCAGCTTCAGGACACGCGGGGGTTCGCGCTCCTGTCGGTGACGCTGCTGCCGGCCGCCCTGTCGCTGGTGGTGGCCGCCGCGGTGAATCTCGCCCGCTCGGCGATCGATCGGCGTCCCGAGATGGTGCTGGCCGTGGCGGCGCTGATCGCCTCGCTTCTCTTCCACGTCAATCCGGCGATCATCCTGCTCGCCAGCGGCCTCGGCGGCGCGCTCCTGCTCGGTCCCCCGACGAGCGCATGACGCTCGGGCAGCTCGTCGGCCTCGTCCTGCTCTTCAATGCGATGACGTTCGGCAACGGGCCCGTGATGATCCCGCTCCTGCGCGAGAGCCTGGTCAGCGGGCGCGGCGTGCTCACCACCGACGAGCTGCTCTATGCCTTCACGGTGGCGCGGATCACGCCGGGGCCCGCCAACAGCTACGTGGCGTCCATCGGCTACATGCTCTTCGGCCTCCCCGGCGCCGCGCTCTGCGCGCTCGCCGTGGTCGTTCCCGGCTATCTGATGCTGCCCCTGCAGTACGGCTACGGCCTGCTGCGCAGCGCCCGCGCCGTCAGCGGCTTCACGCGCGGACTCATCGGCGCCTCGGTCGGGCTCATCTTCGCGGCGAGCATCGAGATGGCGCGCGGGTCGCTGACGACCCCGGGCTCGTGGATCGTCTTCGTCCTGGCCATCGTCGCCGCCACCGTGCTGCGCTGGAACACGCTGCTGGTCCTCCTCGTCCCCAGCGCCATCGGCTTGATGCTGTCCGCTCTTCTCTGATCAGGCGCGCCCGGCCGGGCCGACGAAGCGGCGCCCGGCCGAGATGCGCCAGTACGCGGCCAGGGCGAGCACGAGCAACAGCATCGTCCACAGCACCAGCTCGTTCGGCGGCAAGACGAACACGATTGTGATGACGACCACCCACACGATGGCGACCGCGTTCACGGCCGGGCCAAGGCGTCCGAGGCTCCACGGGGCGGTGGCCCGCGTCGCGAATTCGCCGCGCCCACGACGGCGGTTGCGCCAGTTGAGGAAGATGGGGATGACGTAGGCGAGGTAGAGCGTCACCGTGCTGATCGATGTTACGACCGTGTACGCCGCCGCGTACACGGTGATGGCCACGGCCAGCGCACTGGTGACCACGATCGCCCACACGGGTGTGCGCAGCCGGGGGTGGACCCGCTTCAGGAGCCGGGCGCCGGGCATGCCGTCGTCGCGCGCGAAGGCGTACCACATGCGCGCCATGGACGTGATCGAGGCGAGGCCGCAGAGCCACATCGCGCCGCCGATGATCACCGCTACCACGTGGCCAAGGCCGCGAGCCAGATTTCCATACGCGATGTGCAGCACGGGGTAGGGATCGTTGGCGGCCGCCGCGACGTCACCGCGCGGAATGGTCCAGGTCAGGACGAGCAGGAGCACGTAGCCGACCACCGCCGACACGGCGACCGAGAGGAACACGCCCCACGCCGTGTTGAGCCGCGCCATCACCGTTTCCTCGGCGACGTGGGCGGACGCGTCGTAGCCGGTGTATGTCCACTGGGCCTGGAGCAGGCCGAGGACGAAGACGAGGAGCAGCGGCGCCGCCGCGTAGAGGGCCGACAGTCCCGGCACCAACGCGAAGAGGGGCGACGGCAGCGTGACGTCGGCGATGACGAGCGCCGGCGCCGTCCTGCCGCCGAGGTTCGCCGACGCGGCGGCCAGGGGCGTCACGGTGGTCACCCGGCTGAACAGGAAGCCGAGGCTGTTGTGGTGAGCGCCGAAGACCACCAGCAGTGCGACGATCACGGCGCAGCCCGCGATGTGCCACCAGACGCTGAAGTCGTTGAGCCGCGCGGTCAGGCGGATGCCGAAGACGTTGATGAGGACCTGCGGGATCATGAGGACGACCATGACCGTGAGCTGGAAGTACCAGCTCGTGGCCGAGCCGAAGAGCGGGATCGCGACGTCCGGCGACGCCCCGGCCATGCGCGTGACGGCGCCGACGAGGTAGGTGGCGGCGGCGACGTTGATTCCGGCGGTGATCGTGACCTGCCCGACCATGTTGAGCCACGCCGTGATCCACGCCCACGTCCGGCCACCGAGCCGGAACGCCCAGAAGTAGAGGCCGCCCGCCGTCGGATACGCGGAGGCCAGCTCGGCCATCGAGGCCGCCACGCACAGGGTGAAGAGGCTCACCACCGGCCAGCCGACCGAGTTGATCACCGGCCCGGCCAGCTTGAGGCCGTAGCCGAAGAGCAGCACCGCGCCGGTCAGGACCGAGATGATCGAGAACGAGATGGCGAAGTTCGAGAAGCCGCCCATCTCGCGAAAGAGCTGCTGGGCGTAGCCGAGTCGTTCGAGATCGCGGACGTCGTCGGCGATGACCTGCGATCGGGTGCGCCTGCCCGTCTCCACCGGGGCGACATTGTCGCACCGTCCGGTTCGAGCGGGGCAGGCTGCCCGCCGGGCGTCGGGGGGCAATCTGGGGAAAATTTTTCCACCCCTTGCCCAACGTGGCAATCGTTGTCATCATCACGCCGTGAGTGACAACAAGCGCCTCAGTGGCATCCACGTGCTGGTCGTCGACGACAATTCGGACGCGCGGGAGATCTTCCAGTCGGTGATCACCTACATGGGTGCGCTCGTCACGGTGGCCGTGTCCGCTGAAATCGCGCTCAAGATCACCCGGCACGTTCGACCCGACGTCATGGTGGTGGACCTGGCCATGCCGCGGCGGGATGGGGCGTGGCTGATCGAGCGACTGCGGCACATCAAGCCCGAGCGGGGCGGTGACATTCCCGCCGTCGCGGTCACCGCCTACGACGACGATTACCGGCGCGCCGACATGCTGGCGCTCGGCTTTCACGACTACCTCGTGAAGCCGGTCGGCACCGAGCAGCTGTGTCAGACGATCGAGCGGCTGACCATCCTCGGCCCGCCGGTCGTTCCCCGCCGCTGATCGACGCGCCTGTCCACGCTCCGTAACCGTCTCCACGACCTCTACCCGCACACGTCCGGCCGGCGGCTCAAGCAGTGGCTCGAGGCCGGGCGCGTCACCGTGAACGACGTCATCGTCCGCCGCGGCGACACCGCCGTCGGATCGGAGGACCGCGTGGGGCTGGCCGCGCCCCCGCCGCCCGCCTTCCCGGCCACGCTCCGACTCGTGCACGAGGACCGCGCCATCCTCGTCGTCGACAAGCCGGTGGGGCTGCTCACGATCGCGACCGAGAGCGAGCGTGAGCGCACTGTCTATCGCTTGCTGCGGGACTGGCTGGAGGCCAGGGGCGGCGGCCGCGTTTTCGTGGTGCACCGCCTCGACCGTGAGACCTCCGGCCTGCTCGTCTTCGCGCGCTCCTTCGCCGTCAAGCACATGCTTCTGCAGCAGTTCCAGGCGCGGACGCCCGAGCGCGTCTACGTCGCCCGCGTCGAAGGCATCGTCCATGCCCCGGCGGGCACGCTGAGCTCACGCCTGGTCGAGGATCGAAGCCTCCGCGTCCGGCCGACTCGTGACCGACGCCGCGGCAAGGAGGCGATCAGCCATTACCGCGTGCTCGAACGCTACCGCGACACGACGCTCCTCGAGATCCAGCTGCACAGCGGCCGCCGCGGACAGATCCGCGCCCAGCTCGCCGCGCTCGGCCATCCCATCGTGGGTGATCGCGAGTACGGGAGCCGGCACGACCCCTTGCGGCGCGTGTGCCTGCACGCGACCCGCCTCGGCTTCGACCATCCCGACGGGCGGCGCGTGCGCTTCGAGAGCTCGGCGCCTTCGAGTTTCAAGCGTCCGTAGTGCCGGCGTCTCCCTGGGCCTTGTGCCGGCGAGACGAGAGGAATTATGCGGTGGCTAGGACCTGGTGGCGGCCGGGCGTGGCCTGGCCGCCAGCTTCAGCCACGTCTTCGTGTTGAAGTTGTACTGGTAGACCTCGCCGCCCTCGTCCAGGGCAAAGAGATCATTCTGCGACGCGCAGAGCTGGACGAACGTCGGCATCGTCGTCGATTCCCTCAGCGTCCTCACGCGGCCACCGCGTCTTCTTTCGTCGTGTCGGCGCACGCAGCGCAGATGGTCCACGCCCAGCCCATCCCCGGACGCGTATAGACTCGAGAGACGAACATTCGGGCGTAGGCGGGGCTAGCCGCCATCGCGTCGCGATGAACGACGGATGGGTCGTATGACCTGGACGAGTTGACCTGCTGCGCCTCGTCGTGCCCGCAACGGTACTCACCGGTCATCCGCGCCGGAGGCATTCGTTCATCCATCACGCGCCGTCCTTCCGGCCGGCATGGGGTCCCCCGGCGCGGCGAGTGACCCCGGTGAGCTTGGCGATGATCTCGCGCGTGCGGGTGGCCAGGCGACGAAGACGGACGATGGCGTGCTGTTTCATGGGAATCCTCACTGAGCCGGGGTGGCCCATTGTCGGTCGGTGTCGATCTCGCTCACGTGAGCTCTCAGCCATGCGCGTGCCAGAACTTGCGCTGGGCGATGATCACGAGCGCAGCGCCGGCGAACGCGACGAACGCCGTCGCGAACGGTCCAACGTCCGACGCGCCGTCCAGGGCCGTCAGCGCGGCGGTCGCCGCGCTGCTCCCGATCACGCCGAGGGCGAGGTCCCGGACCAGCCCGTGGCTCGCGTCCTTCATCACGATGCCGGCGAGCCACCCGGTGAGAAGGCCCACCGCCACCCACGTCGAGAACATCACGGCATTCATCGGGCGTCTCCTTGATCGAGCGTATTGACATATATCACGATATGAATTATATAACAAGCGAGAGAGTATATATGAAAATCGAGCAGAGCCGAGTTCTCCTCGTCCTTCCCCAGAAGATCGTGGATCGCGCCCGGGTGTTTGCCGGTGAGGCGATGATCGCGCTCAAGCTGCCCGTCAGCCTGCAGATCGTCTTCCGGGCCCTCATCGAACACGGCCTGAAGCGGGGCGGCGACCGTGCGCTGCTCGCCAGCGTCGCGAGTGAGGCCACGGCGGTCCACCACCGGCGGAGCCACGCCGATCGAACGCCGGCCGGGCGACGGCAGCCGAATCGCCACGCGCAGCCGACCGCCCGGAAGTGGGAGCGCGGCCGCAGCGACTCAATGGTCAAGTGGGTGATAATGTGGGCGACCATTGCCGCGGTCGCCTTGGGCTGCGCTCATCCCGCTCCGGCGCTGACGACGCCGGCTGCGCCGGCGAGCGCGGGTATCGAGCCCGGCGAGGCGAGGGAGAATGCCACGGCAGGAGGCGAGACGGGCCAGTCCACCGAGGCCGCGCGTCTGACGGCCGCCGCGTTCTACCTGTACTTGCTCACCCGTTCCCAGTGAAGGCCACGTATGGAGGGCGTTCTGATGGGCTCGCACTCGAAGACCGATCACGCGATTCGGCGACTCCGACGTCTCGCGCGCCGTCGCCGTGAAGCGAAGCTCCGAAAGGACCAGGGCGGTGCGGCAACGGCCCACCGCGGCCCGTGACCGTGTCGTGGCGATCCGGGCGCTGAACGAGTAGGACGCGTGTGAGCTCATCGGCGAGCTCGGTGAACTCGCGTACCAGCGCATCGAGGGGCCGGGCGCCTCTCGCCGCGGCAGCTCACGCCCTCCAAGCCGCGCGGGGGAGACGATCACGAGCCTACCCACCACGGAAGCCGGAAGCAACGCGCTCGTCGAAGGCCTGAAGGTCATCAGCTTGAGCGGGGCGCGCTGAATGCCGCCCCTTCTGGAAGAGCCGATCCGGGCCGAGCTCTTCGGCATCGAGCGCCTCGAACAGCACGCCGAGAGCCTGGCGGCCGCCCAGCGCGTCATGAGCGAGTCGGGTCAGGGCCGTCGATTGTTGCCGCGCGTTCTCGAGAACGGTCGTGTCCTGCGCGAGGCGCATCGGGTGATCGCGAAGGCCATTCGCGAGGAGCGGGCGATCACGCCGGCGGCGGAATGGCTGGTCGACAACTTCCATCTCGTGGACGAGCAGCTGCGCGAGATCCGCGATGACCTGCCGCCCGGGTTCTACCGCGAGCTCCCCAAGCTGGCTGACGGGCATCTCGCGGGTTATCCGCGCGTCTACGGACTGGCCTGGGCGTTCGTCGCGCATACGGATAGCCGGTTCGATCCGGAGGCACTCCGTCGCTTCGTCCTCGCCTACCAGCGCGTCCAGCCCCTGACCATCGGGGAGCTGTGGGCGGTCGCCATCACCCTCAGGGTGGTGCTCGTCGAGAATCTTCGGCGATTGGCCGAGGGGATCGTCCGCGGGCGAGCGGCGCGCCAGGAGGCCGATCTACTGGCCGACGACCTCCTCGGACTCAACGGCCACCCGGCGGCGCCGGCGGCGGCGGTCCTTCAGCGGCTCGAGAATGCCCCGCTGGTGACGGCGTTCGCCGTGCAGCTCGTCCAGCGCCTGCGCGATCAGGATCCCGTCGTCACCCCGGCGCTTCTGTGGCTCGACCGACGCCTGACGGTGCAGGGCACGACACCCGATGACATCGTCCGGATCGAGCATCAGCGGCAGGCCGCGATGAACGTCACCGTCCGAAACGTGATCATGGGCATGAGCCTCATGTCCGCGCTCGACTGGGCCGAGT
>MNEG01000164.1:16384-36654 GCA_001917585.1 Candidatus Rokubacteria bacterium 13_1_40CM_68_15 | reverse complement strand
CTTCAGCGGATTGTCCTTGTGGACGAACAGGTGCTCGACGAAGGAGGCCTGGCGGTAGCGGATCGACTCCCGGTTCGGCTGCGACTCCTGGGCGGCCCGCCGGTGGATCTGGATGTCCTGCACGAGATAGTCGAGCACGATGTAGGCATCGGGCTGCGTGATGGCGAGCGTGCGGATCTTTTCCTCGGTGGCCCGGCTGGCCGTGATGGTCGCGATCGTGCCCGAGTCGAACCAGATCTGGACGTTGGCGACGTCGGCGACGTCGGAGTGGACGGCAGCCCCGAAGGCCGTGAGACGGCGCGGCCGCGCGTCGACGAGGGCGAGCACGATGTCGAGATCGTGGATCATGAGGTCCATGACCACGGTGTCCTTCTGCACGCGCGACACGAAGGGCCCCAGCCGCCGCGATTCGATGAGGAGCGGGCACTCGACGATCTTGCGAAGCTCCTGGACGGCGCCGTTGAACCGCTCGACGTGACCGACGTGGAGCAGGCAGCCCGTCCGCCGGGCCAGCGCGAACAGCTCGCGCGCCTCCTCCAGCGTGGGCGTGATCGGCTTCTCGATGAGCACGTTGACCCCGCCCTCCAGCAGGTCGCGGGCCACGTGGAAGTGCTGCTCGGTCGGTACGGCGATGCTGGCGACGTCGACGCGGCCGATGAGATCGCGGTGGTCGGCGAACGCCACGGTGTCGTAGTGGGCGGCGACCTCGCGTGCGCGGTCGCCGTTGATGTCCGCGATGCCGACCAGATCGACGTCCCACAGCTCGGCGTAGACGCGCGCGTGGTACTGGCCCATGTGGCCGACGCCGACGACACCCGCGCGGACGCGGCGATCGCTGGGCGGCATCACACGACCCCGCTTTCGAGATCTTCGGCGCTCTCGGTCGCCGAGCCGCGCCAGCCGCCCTTGGGCGGAATGATTCCGCGGCGCGACGGGGCGGCGATGAACTCGATGAGACGCGTGAGCGCGGACGTCGCCGGCAGCTCGGTGCGTATGCGCTCGAGCGCGCGGCCGGGAGCCAGGCCACTGCGGTACAGCAGGCGATAGGCCTCCTGCAGCACGCGGCGCTCGGCGGGTGGCATGCCGGCCCGGCGCAATCCGACCACATTGATCCCGTAGGCGACGCACGGATTACCGTCGGCCATGATGTAGGGCGGAACGTCGCGGCCGATCTTGGCACAGCCGCCGATGAAGGCGTAGGCGCCCACTCGAGAAAACTGGATCAGGCCGCTGACGCCGCCGACCGTCGCGTACTCCCCGATCTCCGAGTGCCCGCCCACCGCCACCTCGGTGACGATGATGGCGCCCTCGCCGACGCGCGTGTCGTGGCCGACGTGGCAGGTCGACATGAGAAGGCAGCCGGCCCCGATCTCGGTAAAGCCTTCGGCCTTCGTCGCGCGGTGGATGGTGACGTACTCGCGGATCACCGTCCCCGCTCCGACGCGCACACCAGAGACGGTGGATCGCTTGAACTTGGTGTCTTGCGGATCAGTGCCGATGATGGCGCCCGGGCCGACGCGCACGCCCGGGCCGAGCTCGACGCGGCCCTCGATGACGACGTGTGGCCCGAGCTCGACATCCGCTGCCAGCTTCGCCTCGGCGCCCACGACGCAGAACGGGCCGATCTTGACGCCGGGCCCGAGCTGGGCCTTCGGATCGACCAGGGCCATGTGGTGGATCAGCTCACTCACCCTTCGTCAGCTCCTCCAGCCGCCGCTCCAGCGCACGCAGCCGTCGCAGCATGTCCGGGAGCTGGGCCTCGGTGACCCAGATCCGCTGGAACTCCATCAACGGGCGGCCGTAGGTGCCCGCGAGCTTCACGCCCGCGGGGACGTCGGAGACCACGCCCGACTGCGAGCTCAGCATCGCGCCGTCGCCGACGGTGACGTGATCGCCGATTCCCACCTGTCCGCCCAGAACGACGCCCCGTCCGATCCGGCACGACCCCGAGATGCCGGTCTGCGCTGCGATCACGGTATCCTCGCCGATCTCCACGTTGTGGGCCACCATGACGAGGTTGTCAATCTTCACGCCGCGCCGCACGATCGTCGGTCCCAGCGTGCCGCGATCGATGGTGGTGTTGGCCCCGAGCTCGACATCGTCCTCGATCACCACGCTGCCCACCTGCGGGATCTTACGATGCGCCGAGCCGTCCCACGTGTAACCGAACCCGTCCGCTCCCAGGACCGCGCCGGCGTGAACGATCACGCGGCGGCCGACGCGCACGCCTTCGCGGACGACGACGTGCGGATGGAGGACCGACTCCTCGCCGATCTCGGCGCCGGGCCCCACGTAGACGAGCGGATGGAGGTGCGCGTGGGCGCCGATTACCGCCCCCGCTCCGACGACGGCCAGCGCGCCCACGGTCGCCGTGGGATGGACGCGGGCGTCCGCGGCGACGCGCGCCGAGGCGTCCACTCCGGGCACGACCGACGCCGGAGGGTGAAAGAGGTGGAGGAGCTCGATGAGCGTCAGGCGTGGCTCGCGGCAGCGGATGACCGGCGCGGGAAGATCGTGGACATCGTCGGCGGCGAGAAAGGCGCCGGCGCGGGAGGCCAGCGCGGCCTGCCGGTAGCGGCCGTCAGCGACGAACGCAACGTGCTGAGGACCGGCTGCCTCCAGCGACGCGACGCCGGTCACTACCCGCGCCGCATCGCCGTCCACCGTGCCCTTCAGTATCGCCGCGAGCTGGCCGAGCGTGAACCCGGCACCGCCCATTGCCGTTACTTCTTGCCTTTCGTCACGGCCGCTTCCTGGTCGTAGGCCCGGATGATGTCGTCGGTGATGTCGAGCTCGGTGGCACCGTAGATCACGCCAGCACCGCGCTTCTCCACGATCATCTGATAGCCCTTCTGCTTGCCGTAGCGCTCGATCAGTCCCACCAGGTCCTGGAGGACCTTGGAGCCCAGCAGCTGCTCCTTTCGGGCCAGCTCACGCTGGAAGTCGTCGGCGAGGCGGGTGGCGTCGCGGCGCTTGCGCTCGAGCTGCTCCTCCTTCTCGCGTCGGGCATCGCCCGTCATGAGCGGCCCTCGCTTTTCCAGCTCGTCGCGGATCTTCTCGAGCTCCTGGCGCTTGCCGTCCATCTCCTTCTGCATGGAGGCCCGGTCCTTCTCGAGAGCCTCCCGGGCGGCCACGCCCGCCGCCGAGCGCGTCAGGACCCGCTGCACGTCGATGTAGGCCATGCGCACGCCGGAGAGCGGTGCGGACGGCGGGGCGGCCGGCGGTGCGGCCTGCGGCGCGACCGGTGGCGCGGCCGGCGCCTGGGCGTGCGCAATCGAGCTTCCTACCAGCGCGGCGCCCGCCACGACGAGAAGCGCAGCGAAGATTCCCTTCATACCCCCTCCTAGAACGGCGAACCGACTGAGAAGTTGAGCGCGCCGAAATCCTCGCCCTTCCGGCGGTCGGCGTTGATCCCGTAATCGATGCGGATCGGCCCGAACGGCGAGAACCATCGGATGCCGGCGCCGATCGCTTCCCGCGTGTCGGTGAGGTCGAACTTCTGCGAGAACCCGTAGACGTTGCCGATGTCGAAGAAGCCGGCCAGCCGGATGTTGAGCGGCATCGGGACGATGTACTCAGCGTTGCCGAGGACCTCGCTGGTGCCACCGGTCGGGAAGCCGTTCTCGTCTTTCGGCGAGAGCTTCCGGAACTTGAAGCTGCGAATGCTGTTGGGACCGCCGAGGTAGAACCGCTCGAACAGCGGAAACTCCTTGTTGTCCAGGCTGAAGCCGTAGGCGCCTTCGACCCGCCCGGACAGGATGTGGCCCAGCCACAGCGGTTTGAAGTACGTGGCGTTGGCGACCGACTTCACGTAGTGGAGGTCGCCGCCCAGCCCGGCCACATCGACCGCCATGCTCAGCAGGCCACCGCGAGTCGGGAGCTGGACGTTGTCACGGCTGTCGCGCGTCACGGCTCCCGAGACGAGCGAGGTGAGGTGGGCGCCGGTCTGGTCGCGAAGGGCCGCGGTCAGCGACGCATCGTCCTCTTTCAGGTGGCTGATCGTGTCACGGCTGATGCGGTACTGGGTGTGCCAGCGCCAGTACTCGAGAAAGGGGTGGCTGAGGCGCAGACCGCCACCCAGCTGGTCGTAGTCGTACTCCGTGAAGTGACGCGACGTGCTGAACAGGTCGAAGCCAGCGGCCAGCGGGCGGTCGAAGAGCCAGGGCTCGGTGAAGCTGACGACCCCCTGCTGCGTGTTGGCGCCGAGACGCAAACGGATCGAGGCCTCCCATCCACGGCCCAGGAAGTTGCGCTGGGCGAGGTCGATCGTGCCGAGGAAGCTGTCCACCGAGGAGAAGCCGCCGCCGAGAGAAAAGATGCCGGTCGGCCGCTCCTTGACCTCGACGTTGACGATCACCTTGGACTTGTCCGCGCCGGGTGAGGTGCTGACGTTGACGGTCTCGAAGAACCCGAGGTTGTTCAGCCGCTGCTTGGCCCGCTGCAGCTTCTGGAGCGTGAAGAGCTCGCCCTCGTGCATCGGGATCTCGCGGCGGAGGATCTTGTCCTGTGAGCGAACGTTGCCGGTGATGTTGATGCGCTCCACGTAGGTCTCGGGGCCTTCGTTGATGTCGAGCACGACGTTCACCCTGGCCGTCGACTCCACCTGTTCGGTCCGCGGATTCACGTCGGCCGACGCGTGCCCGATGGTGCTGTAGAGGTCGGTGATCTCGCGCAGGGTGTCGCGCAGCTTCGAGCGTGAGAACACGTCGCCCTTCTTGAGCTTCACCACGCGGAGCACCTCGGACTCCGGAAACAGGGTCACGCCGGTGATGGTGAGGTTCTCCAGGCGGTACTGCGGGCCCTCCACCACCGTGAAGATCAGGGTCACCCGCGCCTTGTCGCGGTCGACCTGAACCTCGTGGCCCTCGACGCGGGCCTGAACGTAGCCGTTGTCGTTGTACAACGCCAGGATGCGCTCGATGTCCTCGTCGATCCGCTGGCGCTGGAGCTTGCCGCGCAGGATCCAGTACTCGCGCTCCTGGGTGGCCAGCGCCTCCTTGACCCGCTTCTCGGTGAGCCCCTTGGCGCCCCGGATGATGATCTTGTCGATGGTGATGCGGCGGCCCTCGTTGATGCTGAAGACGACCTTGACGTCGCCATCGGAAAACTTCTCGACCTCGGGGGTGATCTGAACTTCGAAATACCCCTCGGACTCGTAGTGGTCCTGCAGCGCTTCCTTCGCCTTCTGCACCGCCACCGGGTTGTACACACTGCCGAGCTTGAGGTCGATCTTGTCCTGGAGATCGCTGGTGGCGATCTTCTTGTTGCCGGTGAAGTCGATGTCCCGGACGAACGGGCGCTCCACCACCGCAAAGGTCACCTTCACGCCGCCCTCGAAATCCTCCACCTTCAATTGCACGTCGTCGAAGAAGCCGAGGTTGAAGATGGCGCGCACGTCCTCCGAAAGCTGCGATGGATTGAAGAAGCTGCCTGGTTTCGTCTGGACGCGGCCCAGGATGACCGCCTCCTGGACACGGCGATTGCCCTCGACGGTGATGTCCTTGATGATGATGGGGCGGGGGGACTGGGCGGCCGCCGTCGCAGCCACGAGTAGGGTCGCGCACGCACACAGAACAGAGAAACGCACGCGCCCCCCAGCGCTCACCGGACTCTCAGGCTCGCGCGATCAGTGCCCTAATGCTCTGCAAGCTCGAGGGGGGCGTCCACGGGCCGCGCCTCACGGAAGACGAAGTTGCCCCCGTCGATGTCCACCTCGATGCGAGCGCTCTCCGAGATCTGGCCGCGCACGATCGCCTCTGCCAGCGGGTCCTCGATGTGCTTCTGGATCGTTCGCCGAAGCTGACGGGCGCCGTAGGTCGGGTCGTAGCCCTTCTCCACCAGCGCCTGCTCAGCGGGCTCGGTGAGCATGAGCGAGATGCCCTTCTCGGACAACTGCTTGTTGATCCGGCTGATCATGAGCCGGATGATTTCCTTGATGTGCGCGGCCGAGAGCGAGTGGAAGACCACCGTCTCGTCGATCCGGTTCAGGAACTCCGGGCGGAAGGCGCGCTTGAGCTCCTCGATCACCCGGTCCTTCATCTTCTCGTAGGACGCCTCGTCCGATTCCTGCAGGAAGCCCGGGGACACCCGCTTGCCGATGAGACTCGTGCCCAGGTTGGACGTCATGATGAGGATCGTGTTCTTGAAGTCCACCACGTGCCCGAGCGAGTCGCTCAGCCGCCCGTCGTCGAGCACCTGGAGCAGCATGTTGAAGACGTCGGGGTGCGCCTTCTCGATCTCGTCGAAGAGCACGACCGAGTAAGGACGCCTCCGCACTTTCTCGGTGAGGAAGCCGCCCTCTTCGTAGCCCACGTAGCCGGGCGGCGCGCCGAGCAGGCGAGACACCGAGAACTTCTCCATGTACTCCGACATGTCCACGCGGATGAGTGCGTTCTCGTCGCCGAACAGGTACTCGGCCAGCGCGCGGGCGAGTTCGGTTTTCCCCACACCGGTCGGGCCGAGGAAGATGAACGAGCCGACCGGGCGCTTGGCGTCCTTGAGGCCGGCCCGCGAGCGGCGGATGGCCCGGGAGACGGCGGCCACGGCGTCGTGCTGGCCGATGATGCGACCGTGCAGCGCCTCTTCCATGCGGGCGAGCTTTGCCGATTCCTTCTCTTCGAGCTTGGAAAGCGGGATGCCGGTCCAGCGGGACACGATGAACTCGATGTCCTCTTCCTCGACCTGCTGCACGCCCTTGCCCTTGTTCCGCTCCCACTCCCGCTTGAGCTCTTCCTCACGGTGGCGGAGGAGTTTTTCCTTCTCGCGGAGCGCGGCGGCCTTCTCGAACTCCTGGGCCTCCAGGTACATGTCCTTCTCCCGGATGACGCGCTCCAGCTCCTTCTCGATCTCCTTGACCTCGGGCGGCGGGGTCAGGGCCATCAGGCGCGTGCGCGACGAGGCTTCGTCGATGACGTCGATGGCCTTGTCGGGAAGCTGCCGGTCGGTGATGTACCGGTCCGCCAGGTTCACCGCGGCCGTGATGGCGATGTCGGTGATCTTGACCCGGTGGTGCGCCTCGTACTTGTGGCGGAGACCGCGGATGATCTCGATAGCTTCGGGAACGCTCGGCGCCTTCACGATGACCGGCTGGAACCGCCGCTCGAGCGCGCCGTCCTTCTCGATGTACTTGCGGTACTCGTCGAGCGTCGTGGCGCCGATGGTCTGGATCTCACCGCGCGACAGCGCCGGCTTCAGCATGTTGGAGGCATCGATGGCGCCTTCGGCCGCGCCCGCCCCGATGAGCGTGTGGAGCTCGTCGAGGAACAGGATGACGTTCTCCGACTGCCGGATCTCCTTCATCACCGCCTTCAACCGCTCCTCGAACTGGCCGCGATACTTCGTGCCGGCCACGAGAGCGCCCAGGTCGAGCTGAAGCAGCCGCTTGTTGAGGAGCACGTCGGGGACGTCGTGGCTGATGATCTTCTGGGCCAAGCCTTCCACGATGGCCGTCTTGCCCACGCCGGGCTCGCCGATGAGGACGGGGTTGTTCTTCGTCCGTCGGGCCAGAATCTGGATGACGCGCTCGATCTCTTGCTCGCGCCCGATGACGGGGTCGAGCTTGGACTCACGAGCGAGCTGGGTGAGGTCTCGCGCGAACTCGTCGAGGACGGGCGTCTGAGAGCGCTTCTTGGGCCGTGGGTAGTACTGATCGCCGAGCAGCGCCAGGGTCTCCTGCCTCACCTCGTCCAGCCGGGCGCCGAGCGATTCGAGGATCTTGGCGGCGATCGACTGGCCTTCCTTCATGAGGCCGAGGAGCAGATGCTCGGTGCCGATATAGTTGTGACCGAGTTGCCGCGCCTCCTCGATCGAAAGCTCGAGGACACGCTTGGCCTGGGGCGTGAACGGCACCTCACCGAACGTGAGCGTCTTGGGGAAGCCGGCCAGCGCTCGTTCGACCTCTGCCTTCACGGTCTCCAGGCGGAGCCCGAGGCGCTGCAATACGGCCGTCGCGATCCCTTCGCCGTCGCGGATGAGACCGAGCAGAACGTGCTCCGTCCCTACGAAGTCGTGACGAAACCGCCCCGCCTCCTCGCGCGCCAAAATGATGACCCGCCGCGCTCGCTCCGTGAACCGTTCAAACACTGGTGTCCCCCCACCCCTTTCGGTGAGCGTCAAGCGCCGATTTCGCTTTCCTCGGCGGCTAGTTAGTCGAGTTCAGTATAGCCTGCGCCACCCACGGTTGCTACGTTTTTCTCAACCACCGGACTAACCCTGCGAAACTCAAGCCAGAAAGGTGGGGCATCCGACCCTCACTCCCCCGGTCTGACCTCCCGAGCACGCCCCTCGACGAGCCGGTAGGCGCGGTCCGCGCGCCGGGCAAGCTCGGGATTGTGGGTCGCGATCAGGAACGCAAGGCTACGCTCGGCCTGCAAGCGCATGAACAGATCGAAGATGACTTCACTCGTCTTGGGATCGAGATTGCCGGTCGGCTCGTCAGCCAGGATGGCGCGGGGGCGATTCATCAGCGCGCGGGCGATCGCCACGCGTTGCTGCTCGCCGCCGGACAACTCGCCGGGCCGGTGACGCAGGCGGTCGCTGAGACCGACCTCGGCTAGCGCCTCCGCCGCGAGGTCGCGTGCCTCGCGGACGGGACGGCGCGCGAGCAGCGCCGGGATCATCGTGTTCTCGAGGGCCGTCATCTCGCCGAGCAGATTGTAGAACTGGAAGACGAAGCCGATCTGATGGCGACGGTAGCGGACGAGCCCCGCTTCGCCTCGACCGAAGACGTCGTCGCCCTCGAAGAGCACACGCCCGGCAGTGGGCCGGTCGAGGGCACCGAGCAGATGCAGCAGCGTCGACTTGCCGACACCGGAGGCGCCCACCAGCGCCACCACCTCGCCGCTTCCGACCGCGACGCTGGCGCCGCGCAGGACTCGCACCACTTCGGGGCCCGTGCGGAATTCCTTCTCGACATCCTCGCCGACGAGAAGCTCATTCATAGCGAAGAACGTCCACGGGGATCAGCGCGCCCGCGCGGCGGGCCGGAAGGATCGTGGCCAGGAACGAGAGCACGAGCGTGGAGCCCACGACGAGCAGGAAGTCCGACGGCGTCAGCTTCATGGGCAGGTAGTCGATCTGGTAGACGTCGCCGGCCAGGCGGATCACCTTGTACGTGTTCTGGATCCAGATGAGCGTCAAGCCCACCACCGAGCCGGCCAGCGTGCCGACCACCCCGATCGTCATGCCGACGCTGAAGAACACGGCGGTGATGGAGCCGCTGGCCGCGCCGATCGCCTTGAGGATTCCGATCTCCTTGCGCTTTTCGGCGACCAGGAGCACCAGGTGGCCGATGATGGCGAAGGCGGCCACCAGCACGATGATGGTCACGATGACGAACAGCGCGAGCTTCTCGAGCTGGAGCGCGGCGAAGAGGTTGCGATTGAGGTCCATCCAGTCGCGCACCCAGAACGGGAAGCCCAACGTGCCGGCGATCTGTGCGCCAACTCGCTTGGCAGCGAACGGGTCGACGAGCTTGACCTCGATGCCGGTCACGCCGGCCGGCAGACCCGCGAATTCCCTGGCGGCCGGCAGGCTCAGATAGGCCATCGAGGAGTCGTACTCGTACATGCCGATCTCGATGGTGCCCGCGACGATGAACCGCCTCATCTTCGGGACCATCCCGACGGCCGTCATCGCTCCCTTGGGTGATATGGCCGTCACCGAGTCCCCGACGACCACACCGAGCGTCCGGGCGAGCTCGACGCCGAGGAGCACGGCCGGCTGGCCGCCGGTCAAGGGCTCGAGACTGCCCGAGCGCACTTGCGCCCTGAGATCGGCCACCACGGCCGGCGTGGCGAGATCGACACCGCGCACGAGTCCGCCGTGCGAGCCGCCGCTCTCGGTCGTGAAGAGAGCCTGCTGCAACACGAACGGTGTCGCCGACTTCACCCCGGGGACGGACCTCACGCGCCCGGCCACGGTATCGGCATCGGCCAGACCGCCGCCGCCGGTGAAGATCAACAGATGCGGGTTGGCGGAGATGATCTTGTCGCGGATACCGTCCTGGAAGCCCGTCATCACGGCCAGGACGAGGATGAGCGCGGCCACCCCCAGGAAGACCCCGCCCACACCGATCCACACGAACAGGGACAGGTTCGTCCGCTGGCCGGTCGCGCGCAGGTAGCGCAGCCCGAGGAACAGCTCGAAGGGCAGGCCCCGGCTCACGCGCCGGCCTCGGGTCTCAGGTGCGGAAACAGGATGACCTCCCGAATGGACGGCTGATCGGCGAACAACATCACCAGCCGGTCGATGCCGATCCCCTCGCCCGCCGCCGGCGGCATCCCGTACTCGAGCGCTCGAACGTAGTCGGTGTCGAGCCAGTGCGCCTCGTCATCACCCCGGGCCTGCAGCGCGGCTTGCTCACGGAAGCGGCCGAGCTGATCGATCGGATCGTTGAGCTCGCTGTAGGCGTTGGCCAGCTCGCGGCGTCCGATGAAGAGCTCGAAACGGTCCACCAGCGCGGGATTGTCCCGACTCTTCTTGGCCAGCGGCGACAGCGCGACCGGGAAGTTGGTGACGAACGTCGGCTGGACCAGCGTGGGCTCAACCCGCTCTTCGAAGACATCCTTCCAGAGCTTCCACGGCGGTGCGTCGGCGTCGAGCGTCATGGCGTGGGCGGCCGCGGCCCGGGCGATGACGGCCGCCTCGGTCTCGGGCGTGACGGCCACGCCCAGGGCCTCGGAAAGTCCCTGGAAGAACGGCAGCCGCGTCCACCGCCGTCGCAGGTGGATTTCGTGCTCACCCCACGTGAGGGTCAGCCGGCCGAGGACCGACTCGGCCAGGTGCGTGAACAGCTCCTCGGTCAGCTCCATCAGGTCGGTGTAGTCGGCATAGGCCTGGTAGAACTCCAGCATCGTGAACTCGGGATTGTGCTGGGTCGAGACGCCCTCGTTACGGAAGTTGCGGTTGATCTCGTAGACGCGATCGAGGCCGCCGACGAGCAGGCGCTTGAGGTAGAGCTCGGGAGCGATCCGCAAGTAGAGGTCCATGTCGAGCGCGTTGTGGTGCGTCTTGAACGGCCGGGCGATGGCGCCACCGGGGATTGGCTGCATCATCGGCGTCTCCACCTCGAGGAAGCCGCGCGCGTCGAGAAACTTCCGCAGCGCCTGGATCACGCGGGAGCGGAGCAGGAAAATCGCCCTCGCGTCGGGATTGACGACGAGATCCACGTAGCGCTGGCGGTAGCGTGTCTCGACGTCCTTGAGCCCATGCCACTTCTCGGGCAACGGACGAAGCGCCTTGGCCAGAAAGGCGAACGACTTCACGGCGACGGTCAGCTCGCCGGTGCGGGTGCGGAACACCTCGCCGGTGACTCCGATGAAGTCGCCGACGTCGAGCTCGGTGAAGGTGGTGAAGTCCCCGAGCTGATCGGCCCGCGCATAGAGCTGGATCCGTCCCGTCTGGTCCTGCAGGTTCGCGAAGCACGTCTTGCCGTGATGACGGACGGCGACGAGACGACCGGCCAGGCTCACCAAGCCCGTCGCCTTCAGCTCGTCCTCGGTCGCCTTCTCGAGACGCTCGTGCAACTGGCCGGCCCAGTGGCTGACCGGATAGCGCCCGCCGAAAGGGTCGATCCCGCGCGCGCGCAGACTCTCGAGCTTGGCCAGCCGCTGGCGTACCAGGTCGTTGCCTTCGTCCAGCAGGCTCACGCGGGCGTCCCCTTGTTGGCCATGAGCGAGGCGCGAACGAAGTCGTCGATGTCGCCATCCATGACGCCTTCCACGTTCCCGACCTCGACGCCGGTCCGATGGTCCTTCACCAGCTGGTAGGGATGGAAGGTGTAGGTACGGATCTGGCTACCGAAGGCGATCTCCTTCTTCTCCCCGGTGAGCTCGGACAGCTCCTCCCGCTGCTTCCTGTGGGCGATCTCGAAGAGTCGCGCCTTGAGAATGCGCATCGCGGTGTCGCGATTGCGGAGCTGCGAGCGCTCGTTCTGGCACTGCACGACGATGTTGGTCGGCAGGTGCGTGATACGGACGGCGGAGTCCGCCGTGTTGACGCCCTGGCCGCCCGGTCCCGACGAGCGAAACACGTCCACGCGGAGCTCGTCCTCCCGCACCGTCACCTCGACGTCGTCCACTTCCGGCGCCACCGCCACCGACGCGAACGACGTCTGGCGCCGCTTGGAGGCGTCGAAGGGCGAGATGCGGATGAGGCGGTGGACGCCGGTCTCGCCACGCAGATAGCCGTAGGCGTACTCGCCAGTGACCTCGATCGTCACCGATTTGATCCCGGCTTCTTCTCCGGGCAGCAGGTCGACGACCTCGGCCTGGAAGCCGTTGCGCTCACACCAGCGCAAGTACATCCGCATGAGCATCTGTGCCCAATCCTGAGACTCGGTCCCACCGGCGCCGGGATGGATCGACAGGATCGCCGCCTTCCCGTCATGCGGCCCGGACAGCATCAGCTTGAGCTCGAACTCGTCCACCGCCGCGCGCAGCCGTGTGACGCCTTCGACGATGTCCTTGTCGAGGCCGTGATCTTCGTGCTCGGCAGCCAACTCGAGCATCACACCGAGATCCTCGGCCTGGCCGGCCAGCTCCTTCGTCCGCGCGATGAGGCGGGAGAGATCGGTACGCTCGCGGATCAGCTCCTGGGCGTGACGGTTGTCCTCCCAGAAGGTCGGGGCGCCCATCTCAGCGTCGAGCGTGGCCAGGCGCGCTTCCTTGGCCGGGATGTCAAAGGTGCCTCCGGAGCTCTTCCACCCGCCTGGTGAGCTCGCCGACGTCGCGCTTGTATTCGCCGACCATCACGCTGCCTTTCTCATGGACGCCGCGAGGACGGCGCCCCCCGACAGCACCAGCGCCGTGTAGGCCAGCCACTCCCCCGCCCGCGTGTAGAGCGTCACCCGTGAGCGTAGCGCCGCGCGGCCGACGAGGTCACCGCGCTCGAACAGGCCCAGCGACGTCGCGATGCGGCCTGACGGTGTGATGAAGGCGCTCACGCCGGTGTTGGCGACACGCACGACCGCGGTGCGGTGCTCGACGGCACGGAACGGGTACATGGCGAGATGCTGAAGCGGCCCCTCGGTGCGTCCGAACCAGGCGTCATTCGTCATGTTCACCATCACACGCGCACCACTCCGCACGAACTGGCGAAACAACTCGGGGAAGATGCCTTCGTAACAAATCACGACACCGAACGGGGCTGGCGGACCCGGAAACACGACGGCGCGAGCACCGGGCTCGAGCTCGGAGATGAACTCGGCCCAGCCCTTCACGAACCCGATCACTCCCGACAGCGGCACGAACTCTCCGAATGGAACCAAGTGGATCTTATCATACCTGCCGATGATGCCCTGTTCAGTCAGCAGGAACGCGGTGTTACGTGGCCGGCCGGTTTCGGCCACGTCCACCGTGCCGACCAGGAGCGGCACACCCGACTGCGCACTCAGATCGCGTAGGGCCTGGAGCAGATAGGGATCCTGCCGGAGGAGCGTCGGCGAGGCGGTCTCCGGCCACACGATCAGGTCGGGTTTCCGAGCGGCCGCCTTCCGGGTCAGATCGCCGTAGATTCGCAGTGTTGCTTCGGTATGACTACGGTCCCACTTCAGTGGCTGCTCGATGGACGGTTGCATTCCCGCGATCGTGACCGTCGGGGCCGGCTCGGCCTCGGCCAGGCGCATGCGGCCAAACCCCAGGGTCGACGCGAGGAGGGCGCCCGCGACAGCCAGACCCAGGAGCGCGCGCCGATACTCGACGACCACGGTGGCCGCGATCGCGGCGTTGACGGCGCAGACGACGAAGGAGACGGCGTGGGCCCCTCCGAGCTCAGCGACCTGGATCACGGTGAGCTGGCGGTACTGCGAGTAGCCGAGCTCGCCCCACGGAAACCCACCCAGCACCGTGCCGCGGATCCACTCGCCGGCGACCCACAGGACCGGCGCCGCCAGGAATGCCCAACCCGCGCCGCGACGGCGAGCGATCCAGGCCATGGCGGTGGCGACCAGACCGATGTAGAGAGCGCAATACCCGGCGAGTGCCATGGTCGGCGCCCAGGTGAGTGGCCAGGGGATCTCGCTGTACGTGCGGAACGTATAGTTCATCCAGCGCAGCAGCGGCAGGAAGAACGCGAAGCCGGCCAGCCAGCCCCAGCCGAAGGCCGCGCGCGGTGTCGACGTCACCGCGACGTAAAAGACTGGCGCAAGCGCGATCCACGCCGCGCCCGCCCAGTCGATGGCCGGATAGGCCAGCCCGAGCGCAAAGCCACCGGCTACGCACAGAACGAGGCGGGTCAGGATCAGGCGGACGCGATCGCGCAGATCCGGCTCCTCAGCGCCCGTCGCCGAGGCGGTCGGCGAGGAAGCGCGGCAGGCCGGCGGCGACGATCTTCGCGCGCGCAGCGCCGACATCGTAGAGGATGCGACGGACGGCGATCCTCCGGCGTTCGGTGTCCCACAGCGCGTAGGCGGCGCGGGGATCCCGGTCACGGGGCTGGCCGACGCTGCCGACGTTCACGATGTAGCGACAACCAGCCTCGACGGCGATTTCCTGCGGATGCGGCTCCCAGTCCCGGCCCCACGACCCCGACGACCAGACCCGCGGAATGTGGGAGTGACCGACGAAGCAGACGCGCGTACCGAACGCACTGAAGGCCGCGAAGCCGTCCTCGGCCGATACCAGGTAATCCCACTCGTCGGGACCGGCTGGCGACGCGTGGACCAGCGTTGCGTCCTCGACTTCTCGAACCAGCGGCAACGCGCCCAGCCAGGCACGCGCGTCGGCGTCGAGCCGCTCGCGCGTCCACTCGGCGGCCGCCCGCGCGTAGGGATTGAACCAGTCGAGCTCGAGTCGGCCCGCCACGGCATGCTCGTGGTTGCCGCCGACGACCTCCTGACAGCGCTCGCCGACGAGATCGACACAGGCGGCGGGATCGGCGCCGTAACCGACGACGTCCCCCAGGCAGAAGACGGCGTCGCTGCGGTCGGCGGCGTCGGCGAGGACGGCGCGAAGCGCTTCCAGGTTTCCATGGACATCCGAGAGGACGGCGTACCGCACGGCCGGGGGGTCAGGACGCTGCGCGCAGCTCTTTGTGGACGCGATCGAGGATCCCGTTGATGAAGCGGCTCGACTCCTGCGTGCCGAACTTCTTCGCGATCTCGATCGCCTCGTTGATCACGACTTTGGGGGGCGCGTCATCGCGCCACAGCATCTCGTAGACGGCCAGGCGCAGGATGTTGCGGTCGGACACCGCCATCCGATCGAGATCCCAGTGCTCGGCGTACTGCGCGATGATCCGATCGGCCTTCGGTTGGTTCTCCTTGGTGCCGCGGACGAGCACGTCCGCGAAGCTGCGCGTATCGGCCTCGACCGGATGACGGCTCCAGAACTCGTCCGCGTGGGGCGTGGGGTCGTCCTCGCCGTAGACGTCGAGCTGGTAGAGGAACTGGAGGGCGACCTCGCGCGCTTTGCGCCGCTTACCCACGATGCACCCTGGCGACGAACTCGCCCATCTCGACGGCGGCCTCGGCCGCCTCCTCTCCGCGGTTGCCGACGTCTCCGCCCGCGCGCTCCCACGCCTGCTCTTCGCTGAGCGCCGTGATCACGCCGAACGTGACGGGCACGCCGGTGGCCAGGGCCACCTCGCGGATCCCGGTCGCGGCCTCACGAGCGACGTGCTCGAAGTGGGGCGTCTGGCCGCGGATCACCACGCCGACGCAAGCGATCGCCCGGTACCGCCCGCTCCGCGCGAGATGGCCGGCGGCTTGAGGAAGCTCGAAGGAGCCGGGCACCCAGTGGACTTCGATGTCGCTGGACCGGACGCCGGCGGCGGCGAAGGCGTGCACGGCGCCGTCGACGAGCCGCTTGGTGATGCGCTCGTTGAAGCGCGCGGCCACGACCGCGAACCGCGTGCTCTCACCACGACGACCCGCTCGCACCGGCGTGCTACGGCGGGGAGCGCGCCCTGCCATCTCAGGGCAGCGTGGAGAAGAGGTGCCCGAGCTTGTCGCGCTTCGTGCTCAGGTACCGGTGGTTATCCGGGTTGGCCGGCGTCTCGACGGGAACGCGCTCGACGATCTGCAGGCCGTAGGCTTCGAGGCCCACCCGCTTCTTCGGGTTGTTCGTGAGCAGGCGCAGATTCTTCACGCCGAGATCGACGAGCACCTGGGCACCGATACCGTAGTCGCGCTGGTCGGCTTTGAAGCCGAGCGCTTCGTTCGCTTCGACGGTGTCCTTGCCCTGGTCTTGCAGCTCGTAGGCCCGCATCTTGTTGATGAGCCCGATGCCGCGCCCTTCTTGCCGCAGGTAGACGAGGACGCCGCGGCCCGCCTCCTGGATGATCTCGAGGGCCCGGCGGAGCTGCGAGCCGCAATCGCAGCGACGGCAGTGGAACACGTCACCGAACAGACACTCGGAGTGCATCCGGACCAGCACCGGCTCGTCGCCGGCGACGTCGCCCACGACGAGCGCCAACGGCGTCCGGCTCTCCACCGTCGTCTCGTAGGCGATGGCGGAGAGCGTTCCGAACTCGGTCGGGAGTCGGGTCTGCGCGATGCGGCGCACGAGCTTTTCCTTCCGGGTCCGGTACGCGATCAGGTCCTTGATCGTGATCATCTTGAGGCCGTGCTGCCGCGCCAGGTCGGCGAGATGCGGCATTCGGGCCATGCCGCCGTCCTCGTCGAGCACCTCGCAGATCACGCCGGCGGGGAAGCAGCCGGCCATCCGCGCCAGATCGACGGCGGCCTCGGTGTGACCGGCACGCCGCAGGACGCCCCCCGGCATCGCACGCAGCGGCAGGATGTGGCCGGGGCGCGTGAGGTCTTCGGGACCGCTGTCCGCGTCCACCATCGTGCGGATGGTGACGGCGCGGTCGTACGCCGAGGTGCCCGTCGTCACGCCACGCCGGGCGTCCACCGTGACGGTGAACGCGGTGCCGAGGGGCGCGGTGTTGTCCGAAACCATCATGGAGATCTTCAACTCGTCGAGTCGCTCGCCGGTCATCGGCACGCAGATGAGGCCGCGCCCGTGCTTGGCCATGAAGTTGACGGCTTCCGGCGTCACCTTGTCGGCGGCCATGAGGAGATCGCCCTCGTTCTCGCGGTCCTCGTCATCGGTGACGAGAAGCATCCGGCCGTGCCGGATCTCCTCGATGGCCTCTTCGATGCTCGCGAACCCGGTCATGACGCTCCTCGCAACGCCAGCGAGCGAACCACGTACTTGCCGATCACGTCGGCCTCGATGTTGACCTGCTGCCCCACGCGAAGCCGTCCCAGGGTGGTGGCGGCCAGCGTGTGCGGAATCAGCATCACCTCGAACGCGGCCGCCTCCAGCACAGCCACCGTGAGACTGACACCGTCCACGGCCACCGAGCCCTTCGGGACGATCAGCGGGGCGAACTCGGGGTCGGGCAGCGCAATCCGCACCCGCGCCGTTGATTCTACACGGGATAGGTCGTTCACGGTGGCCACCCCATCGACGTGGCCCAGAACGAGGTGCCCGCCCAGAGGCGTGCCCAATCGGAGTGGCCGCTCGAGGTTCACCGGGGCGCCGGGACGGAGGCGTCCGAGAGTCGTGCGCTCGATCGTCTCTGGCCCGACGTCGAAGGCGAGCGTGCTCGCATCGCGAGCCACGACGGTGAGGCAGGCGCCGTTCACGGCGACGCTGGCGCCGACGTCGCTGCCGTCGAGGGCAACCGCGGCGCGCACCGTGAGGCGCCGAGTGGCGCCTTCGCTGGTGACCGCGAGGACTTCGCCGACCTCTTCGACGATGCCGGTGAACATTATTCGCCGCGGGCGACGTCGGCCTCGATCAGGAGGTCGTCGCCGAGCGACCGGGCGGTGAGGTCGCGCAGCCGTATGGAGTCTTTCAGAGCGCGGCCGACGCCGCCGACCACACCCGGCGCGGCGCGGCCCCCCAGCAGGCGCGGGGCGACGAAGACCGCAACGCGGTCGACCAGACCCGCTTCGAGGAAGGCGGCGTGGACCTCGCTCCCCCCCTCGACCAGGACGGCCCTGACGTCGCGCGCGAACAGACCGGCCAGCGCCTGTCCGACGTCGACACGGGCGTTCGACTCGCTCACGCGGATGACGGTCGCTCCGGTCGCTTCCAGCGCCCTGGTGCGCTCATCCGGCGCGCGCCTTCCCACGACCACCACCGCGCGGGATGCGGTACCGGCGGAGATCAATCGCGCGGCCGGCGGTGTCCGCCCGGACGTATCGAGCACGACGCGATAGGGTTCGCGCGGCCACGGGCGTTCGAGCCGGACGGTGAGCGCAGGGTCGTCGCGTAGCGCGGTCTCCACGCCGACGATGATCGCATCAGCCTCGCTGCGAAGGCGATGGGCCTCGCGACGGGCCGCCTCCCCCGTGATCCATTGCGAGGCCCCGTGGACGTCGGCGATGCGGCCATCCAGGGTCATCGCCGCCTTGAGCGTGACGTGAGGCCGGCCGCGCCGCGTCGACGTGAGAAACACGCGGTTCTGGCGAACCGCCTCATCGCCGAGCACGCCGACGGCGACGTCGACGCCAGCCGCGCGGAGCGTCTCGAAACCGTGGCCGTCCACGCGTGGATCGGGATCGCGGGTGGCGATGACGACGCGGCGAACGCCCGCCGCGACAACAGCCGGTGCGCACGGCGGCGTGCGACCGTGATGCACGCACGGCTCCAGGGTCACGTAGAGCGTAGCGCCACGAGCGTGGTTGCCGGCAGCCGCCAGTGCGACGATCTCCGCGTGCGGGCATCCGGCCGCCTCGTGGAATCCCTCACCAACGATCGAGCCGCCTGCGACGACGACGGCGCCGACCAGTGGATTCGGGGACGTGAGACCGCGCGCGCGCTCGGCGAGCCCGAGCGCACGCCGCATGAAGCGTTCGTCGGCCTCCGCGGTCATGCCGGGGGCACCAGCGCATCCACGAAGCGCTCGGCATCGAAGGAGCCCAGGTCGTCCACCTTCTCGCCCACGCCGACGAGCTTGATGGGAAGCTTGAGCTCACGCACGATCCGGACGACGATGCCGCCCTTGGCGGTGCCGTCCAGCTTGGTGAGGATGACGCCGCTGACACCGATCGTCTCGTGGAACATCCGCGCCTGGGCGACACCGTTCTGGCCCGTCGGAGCGTCGAGCACCATGAGGCTCTCGTGCGGCGCGCCCGGCAGCTGGCGCTCGATGACCTTCTTGAGCTTGGCGAGCTCGGCCATGAGGTTCGACTTCGTGTGCAGACGACCGGCCGTGTCGATGATGAGCGTGTCGACGTTGCGCGCGGTCGCGGCCTTCAGCGCATCGAACACGACCGCCCCGGGGTCCGAGCCGGCCGCCTGGCGGATGACGTCCACGCCGATCCGTCCCCCCCACGTCTCGAGCTGCTCGATGGCAGCGGCGCGAAACGTGTCGGCGGCCGCCAGCAGCACCTGCTTGCCGTCGCCGCGCAGCTGCGCGGCCAACTTCGCGCACGTCGTCGTCTTGCCCGAGCCGTTCACGCCCAGCATGAGGACGACGGCCGGACGATGCTCGAGGTCGAGAGGCTGCACGGCCGGCGCCAGGATCTCGGTGAGGAAGCGGCGGAAGAGCGGCCGCAGTTGCTCGGCGCGGCTCACGGTGCCGAACATGACCTCCTCGCGCGCACGGTTGACGAAATCGGCCGCGAGTGGGGCGCCGAGGTCGGCCGCGATCAGCGTCTCCTCGAGCTCCGAGTAGAGCGCTTCGTCGATGGGACGATCGGGCTCGAAGACGGCCTGAAGCTCGGAGCTGAGGAATTCTCGCGAGCGCCTCAGGCCTGCGCCGAGGCGCTCACCGAGAGACGACAGGAACTTCACTGCTGCGGCGGAAGGACGAGCCGGGAAATCACCGCGCCGCTGGGCCCCAGGGGCGGCAACACCCGGCCATTCAGCTCGAAGCTCACGCCCCCGGCGTTGCCGATGGTGAGGACAAACGGGCCATTCGATACCCACTCGCGCACCTGACCGGCCGGCACCGTCTCTTCGGTGAGGCGGCCGTCATCGGTCCGTACACGAAGCCACGTCGGCTCGGACACCCGGGCGACCAGACGGTACGGAGACGTCACGCTGGCCACGACGCCACTCAGGTCCGGACTCGCAGGCGGCGCCGCTGGCGGAGCCGAGGCAGACGGCGGCGGACTGGGCGGTGCCGTGTGGGCGGTCGCGACCGGCGGCGGAGGGACCGCACGGGGGGCGACGACGGGAGCAGGCGCGGCGACGACTTCGTTCGCCGGCGGCGGGGACGGCGGCTCACTGGCGGCGCTGGTCACTGGCACGGCCGGTACCGACGGCGGACTGAGCGACGGAGACGCATTCGTATCGACCGTTCGCCTCTCG
>MNEG01000164.1:0-16376 GCA_001917585.1 Candidatus Rokubacteria bacterium 13_1_40CM_68_15 | reverse complement strand
ACGAGCAGGATGAAGCTGACGAGGACCGTCGAACGGCTACGCGCCTCGCTCTCAGCCGACGGTGGTGCGGTCGCCGGTCGCACCGGGGCTGCCGCGGGGGATGTCCGTCCCGACTGGCCGTGGTAGAGGGCCAGTGCCTCTTCGACCGGCTCATGAAGTGCCTGGCAGTAGGCGCGGATGTACCCCCTGGTGAAGACCGGTGCGGGAAGCGCAGAAAAGGCGTCCGCCTCGAGTGCCTCGAGATAACGCGACGCGACACGAGTCAGGCGAGCGAGCTCATCCAGCGAGAGCCCGCGGCGAGCCCGCAAATCGCGGAGATACGCGCCAAGCGACGCCGTACCTGACATCTCAGTGGGTCTAGCCTATCAGATGTGGCGCCTCATCCATCAGGATTGAGGTTGACCGACACGAGCTTGGAAAGACCGGGCTCCTCCATGGTCACGCCGTACAGAACGTCTGCGGCTTCCATCGTGCGCCGGTTGTGCGTGATGACGAGGAACTGGGTCTGGCTGGTCAATTCGCGGAGGACCCGCAAGAAGCGATGGATGTTGGCATCGTCGAGGGGGGCGTCGACCTCGTCGAGTACGCAGAACGGGCTGGGGCGGAAGTAGAAGATGGCGAACAGGAGGGCCAGTCCGGTCAAGGCGCGCTCACCGCCGGAGAGCAACGTCACGGACTGCAGCCGCTTGCCTCGGGGCTGGGCCATGAGATCGACGCCCGTGTCCAGAGGATCACCCCCGTCTTCCGCCTCCACGAGCCGCAGCTCCGCGCGCCCCCCTTCGAACAGGCGCTCGAAGATCTTCGCGAAGTCGCGATTGATCTGCTCGAAGGCCTGGACGAAGCGTTCCTGGGCGCAGGAACGTGAGCCGCTCGTCGAGCTCGCGATACTCCTCGTCGGCGACGAGGTTGACGGGTCCGATCGCGGCCAGTTTCTCCTCCAGCTCGCGCAGCCGCTGGCCGAGCGCAGTGAAGTCGCGGTTGGGATCGTGATGGCCGAGGAGCGCCGCCGCGTCCACGCCGTACGTTCGCTGGGCGTCGAGCGCCAGCTCCTCGCGTCGGACACGGCGCTCGGTCGCCTTCAGCTCGAGCTCGTGTATCGAGCTCACCAGGCGATGAAGATCGCCCTCGGCCTCGCGCAGCTCGTGCTCGATCCCGCGCAGCTCGTCCAGCAGCGTCTCGTGCGATTCGGCCGCCTGGCGCGCCGCCGCTTCCGCGCGGTCGCGATCCGCGGCCACGTCGCGTGCCGACGAGTCCGTACGCTGGCGCTCCTCCTCCAGCCACACCCGCCGCTCGCCGAGCTGCCGCTGGCGGGCCTTACCCTGCTCGAGTCGCTCGGAGAGATCGGTCTCCATCTGGTCGACGCGCACGAGCTCGCGGCCCAGGGCCTCCACGCGCTCCCCGATGGAGCCGACCTCGACTCGGCACGCGGTGAGCTCGGTCACCAGCGAGGTCTCCTCCGCCTGAGCGCCCTCGAGAGCGTCGCGGATACCACGAATCGTACTCTCGTGCGCTGTCTCGGCCTCGCGCGCGGCCGCGACGCGCTGCTCGAGGCGCGCCAGCATCCCGCGCGTTTCGTCGGACTCCTGGGTCACCTGGCCTGCCTCGAAGCGGACCGTCTCGGCGTGCCGGTGCACACGTTCGTGCTCCCGGATCGCCTGCTCCAGATCCTTTTCGCCGGCGACGCGCTCGGCCTGGCGCTGGCCGAGTATCTGCTCGCACGTGACGATACGCTCGCGCAGCGCAGCGATCTCCGACTCCAGCTGGCCGACCGTCGTCTGGGAGGTCTCGACCGTCTCACCCAGGTGGCGGACCTCCTCCTCCAGCTCTCGCAGCTGGCGCTTGCGGGCCAGCAGCGAGCGTTCGGCATCACCGCCGCCCGCACCTCCGCGCAGTCGCCCCGTCGGCGCCAGCACCTCACCGTTCGGCGTGACGTACGTCGCGACGACGCCGTTCCGGCGCCAGAGCCTCTCGGCCTGATCCAGATGGTCGACGACGGCAACCTGGCCCAGCAGGAAATGGACGAGGGTCGCGCTCGAGGCGGAGACGTGACGAGCGACCCAGCGCGCACCGTCGTCGTCGGGCAAAGGCTCGGCCGGCGGCAGGTGGTCGAGGGGCAGGAACGTCGCCGCGCCCGCGCCGTGCTCCTGCAGGTACGCGACGGCCGCGCGCGCGTGATCGAAGCACTCGACCACGACCCACGCCAGCCGCTCGCCCAGCACGGCTTCCACGGCGCGCTCGAGCTCGGGAGGAACGTCGAGGAGATCGGCGACCGTTCCGACCACACCTTCCACGCTGGGACGACCCTCTTCACCGTCAGCCTCGAAGATCGCGCGGACCCCGGTGTCGTATCCCTCTCGAACGCGCTCGAGCTCGCGCAGCCCCTCGACTCCGGAGGTGCGTGCCGCGAGCGTCAACCGCGCGTCGGCCAGCCGCGTCTCGGCGTCGGCAAGACCGCGCTCGCGCGCGGCCAGCTGAACGCCCAGCTCCTCCCGCTGGCTCATCAGGGAAGCGAGCTCGGCCAGTGCGCGATCACGCGCGGTCTCGAGCTGGCCGCGAGCCGCCACGATCCGCTCCGCCTCGGCCTCCGCCTCGCGCAGCTCGGTGGCCAGTCGCTCGGCGCGGCGCGCCAGCTGGCTCTCCCGCTCCCGGAGCTCACCGGCCGAGCGCATCAGGTCCGTGCGCTCGGCGGCGATGCGAATCTGCTCGAGGTGCAATCCCTCGAGCCGCTCGCGCTCTTCGGCCAATCCGCTGCGCCGGCGCTCGACGAGGTTCGCCAGCTGGTCGGCGGCCTGCGTGCGCTCCACGACGAGGCGTTCGGCCTCGGCCAGGGCGCCCCGCGTCGTCTCTCGCTCGGCGGCGAGCGTGTCGAGGCGCTCGCCGGTGGCACGGATCTCCTCGTCGAGCCGCACGACCTCCTCGGCGGCCTCGCGGAGCTGCACGCCCATCTGCTCGCGGCGCTCGAGCAGTCGCTCGAGGTCGGCCTGCACCTTCTGAACGCCCTGACGTAGATCGGACAGTCGGTGATCGCTCTCCTGGATCGCCTGGCGCTGCGTGGCCTGACGGCCGGCCAGCCGGCTCACCGTCGTGCGCAGAACCCCTTCGCGCTCGTGATGCTGCGCCAGGTCGATGTCGAGACGCTCGGCCTCGGCCACGAGGCCCGCGAAATCGGCAGCGGCGAGTGCGAGGGCACCGTCGCGGCGCTCCTGTTCGAGCGCCTTGTACTGCTGGGCGCGCTTGGCCTGTCGCTCGAGCGAGCCGAGCTGACGCTTGACCTCGTCCATCACGTCCTTCACGCGGACGAGGTTCCCACGGGCACCATCGAGCTTTCCCTGCGTCTCGTTGCGCTGCTGCTTGTAGCGCGCGATGCCGGCCGCCTCCTCGATGAAGACGCGACGCTCGTGAGGCTTTGCGGTCAGGACATGGTTGAGCTTGTCCTGGTCCATCACCGAATAGGCCCGTGGGTTGGCGCCCGTCCCGGCGAAGAGGTCGAGAATGTCGCGCAGCCGGGTCGGCTGCTTGTTGAGGAGGTACTCGCTTTCGCCCGTGCGGTAGAGTCGGCGCGCGACACCGATCTCGCTCCACGGCACGGCCAGGACGCCGTCGTTGGAAAACTTGAGCTCGACCTCGGCCAGGCCGACGGGCTTGCGCGACGCCGAGCCGTAGAAGATCACGTCGTCCATGCGCTGGCCGCGGAGCGACTTGGCGCTCTGCTCGCCGAGCGCCCAGCGAACGGCGTCGGAGATGTTGCTCTTGCCGCAGCCATTGGGACCCACGATGCACGTGATCCCGGGAAGGACCTTCAGCTCGCTTCGTTCACCAAACGACTTGAACCCGTGCAGGGTTATGGAATCCAGGCGCATGGATTTCTTCTAGCATGGGGGGCTTCCGGCGACCAATGAAAAAGCACCACGCCTAGGGGCGCAGGCGCTGCGGAACCCTAGATGTCGAGCCGGGTCAGGTGCCTTTCAGGTAGCAGCACTTCTTGTACTTCTTTCCGGACCCACACGGGCAGGGGTCGTTACGGCCCACCTTGTCGCCGGTGGCGGTGCGCGGCGCTGGTCGGGGCGCGGCCGTCATTGGCGCGGGCCGTGCCGCCTCGCCGCCTACCGCCGGCATCTCACCCCGGCTCTCGCGCGTATCGGCGAGGGCGGTCATCGTCGGCATCGGCATGGGCGTTTCGCGGACGACCTGCACCTTGAAGAGCCGCTCGACGACCGCGGCCTTCACGCGCTCGGCCATGTCCTGAAAGAGGTCGAACGCCTCCTTCTTGTATTCGGTCAGCGGATCGCGCTGGCCATAGCCACGAAGGCCGATGCCTTCCTTGAGATGGTCGATCGACAGGAGATGATCCTTCCACTGCGTGTCGATGACGATCAGCATCTCGTGGCGCTCGAGCGCCCGCATCAGCTCGTCGCCCAGCTCGCGCTCGCGGTCGGCATACCGGGTCTTGACGGCGTCGAGGACGAGCGCGTTCAGGCCGTCCCGTGAGGCGACCTCCTGGTAGGCAGCCGGAGGGATACGCACGTCGAACTGCTGGAAGAGCGCCTCGTTCAGCCCGGCCAGATCCCACTCCTCGGGGTGAACATCAGAGGCGGCGAAGCTGTCGAGCGTGGCCGGCACCAGGTCCTCGATCCACTCGGCGATCGTGTCGGCCTGGTTGGCACCGTCGAGGATCTGGCGCCGCATGCCGTAAACGATCTCGCGCTGCTTGTTCATGACATCGTCGTACTCGAGGAGGTGCTTGCGGATCTCGAAGTTGTGATTCTCGACGCGCTTCTGGGCGGTGGCGATGGCGCGCGTGACGAGCTTGTGCTCGATCGGCTCGCCTTCCTCCATGCCGAGCCGATCCATGATGCGCTGGATGCGCTGCGAGCCGAAGATGCGGAGGAGGTCGTCCTCCAGCGAGAGGTAAAAGCGCGACGAGCCGGGATCGCCCTGACGGCCGGAGCGGCCACGCAGCTGGTTGTCGATGCGCCGGGACTCGTGGCGCTCCGTTCCCACGATGTGGAGCCCGCCGGTGCCGACGACCTTCTCGTGTTCGGGATCGGTGATGCGCCGGGCCTCGACCAGCGCCGCCTGGCGCGCGTCGGCCGGGGCCGTGGCCGGATCCAGGCCCTTCTTTCTCAAGAGCTCCTTGGACAGGAAATCCGGATTACCGCCGAGAAGGATGTCCGTCCCGCGCCCCGCCATGTTGGTGGCGATGGTCACGGCGCTCTGACGGCCGGCCTGGGCCACGATCTCGGCCTCGCGCTCGTGGTACTTGGCGTTGAGCACCTCGTGGCGGATGCCGCGCTTCTTGAGGAGCGACGACAATCGCTCGGACTTTTCGATCGAGATGGTACCGACGAGCACGGGCTGACCGCGCCCGTGGCGCTCGATGATGTCGTCGACGACCGCGTTGAACTTCTCGCGCTCGGTCTTGTACACGACGTCGGGATTGTTCACGCGCGTGAGCGGCCGGTTCGTCGGGATGACGACGACATCGAGCTTGTAGATCTTGGCGAACTCTTCGGCCTCGGTCTCGGCCGTGCCCGTCATGCCGGCCAGCTTGTCGTACATCCGGAAGTAGTTCTGGAAGGTGATGGTAGCGAGCGTCTGGTTCTCCCGCTCGATGCGCACGCCTTCCTTGGCCTCGACCGCCTGGTGCAGACCATCTGACCACCGTCGGCCCGGCATCATGCGGCCGGTGAACTCGTCGACGATGATGACCTGGCCGTCCTTGACCACGTAATCGACGTCCCGCCTGTAGAGCGCGTGGGCGCGCAACGCCTGCTGGATGTGATGGAGGACGTCGATGTTGTTCGGATCGTAGAGGTTGTCGACGGCGAGGAGCCGCTCGCAGGAGGCGATGCCCGCCTCGGTGAGCGCGACGGCCTTCGATTTTTCGTCGACGATGTAGTCGCCTTCCTTCTGCGCTTCCACCTCGGACAGCTTGCCCTCGACGATGGTGGCTGCCCGCTTGAGCCGGGGAATGATGCGGTCGATCTTGTAATAGAGCTCGGTCGACTCCTCGGCCGGGCCCGAGATGATCAGCGGCGTCCGCGCCTCGTCGACGAGAATCGAGTCGACCTCGTCGACGATGGCGTAGTGCAGATCGCGCTGGACCAGCTCTTCGCGGTAGAAACGCATGTTGTCGCGCAGGTAATCGAACCCGAACTCGTTGTTGGTGCCGTACGTGATGTCGGCCCGGTACGCCTCCGGCCGGGAACACGGTCGCAGCGCGGTCATCCGGATGTCGGGCGTGATGAACCTGGGATCGTAGAGGAACGACGCCTCGTGCTGGATGACGCCCACGCTGAGCCCGAGCGAGTGGTACACGGGCCCCATCCACTGGGCGTCGCGCTTGGCCAGGTAATCGTTCACGGTGACGATGTGAACGCCGCGCCCGGTCAGCGCGTTGAGGTAGGCGGGCAGCGTCGCCACCAGCGTTTTCCCCTCACCCGTCGCCATCTCGGCGATCTTTCCCTCGTGCAGGACCATTCCGCCGATCAGCTGGACGTCGAAGTGACGCATCCCGAGCGAGCGGCGGGCCGCCTCCCGACACACGGCGAATGCCTCGACCAGCACGTCCTCGACGTCGGCGCCGTCCGCCACGCGCTTGCGGAGCTCGTCGGTCTTGGCCCGGAGGGCGCCGTCGTCGAGTGTCTTGAGCTGCGGCTCGAGCGCGTTGATGGCGACCACGTTGGGTTGAAGCCGCTTGACGTCGCGCTCGTGTTTGGTCCCGAAGACCTTGCGAAGGAGGGCGTTCAGCATCCGTCGACCATTATACAGTCCGGCGTTTTGCGTCCGGCTACTTGCCGGCGAGCAGCTCCCGGGCGTGGCGCCGCGCCGTGTCGGTGAGCCGCTCGCTCCCCAGCATCCGGGCGATTTCTTCCACCCGGTCGGCGCCGGACAGCACGCTCACGCCGGCCCGGGTCCGGCCGCCGCGCACGGTCTTGGCCACCAGGACGTGATGGCTGGCCCGGGCGGCGATCGGGGCCAGGTGGGTGACGCAGAGGACCTGGCGGCCGCGGCCCGTCGCCGCGAGCTTGTCGGCCACCGTCCCGGCGACGCGGCCGCCCACGCCGGCGTCCACCTCGTCGAAGACCATCGTGGGCACGCGCTCGTACGTCGCGAGGACCACCTCGACGGCCAGCATCGTGCGCGACAGCTCCCCACCGGACGCGATGCGGGCGAGCGGCCTCGCCTCCTCACCGGGGTTCGCGGAGAACCGGAACTCGACCCGATCGAGGCCGCGGGGTGAGATCTGCTCGGATGTCGTGGCGTCGACCGCGATCTCGAAGCGGACCCGCTCCATGCCGAGCTCGCGCAGCTCCCGCTGGATCCTCGGCCCCAGCCGGCCGGCGGCTTCACGCCGGGTCGAGCTGACCGCCACGGCGGCTGCCCTGAGCCGGGCCGAGAGCTCTTCCGTCCGACGCTCCTCGGCCTCAACGATCTCCTCGTGACGTTGCAGTCGCTCGAGCTCGCCGGCCGCTGCGTCGCGGAACGCGAGCATGGCCGCTTCGCTGTCGCCGTACTTGCGCTTGAGCCGCGTGATGGCGTCCAGCCGCTCGTCGATTGCTTCCAGGCGGTCGGGCTCGGCGTCGATCCCCTCGCGCAGCTTGCGCACGGCCAGCAACGCCTCTTCGATGTGAGCCGCCGCCGCGTCCAGCGGCGTCGCCGCGTCGGCGAACGCACCGTCGAGCCGACTCAGGTCGCCGAGGACGCGCGCGGCCCGCGCCACCCGGCTGGTGGCAGCGTCGTGATCCTCGAGAAGCAGCTGGGCCACCTCGGCCAGGCCGCTGGTGAAGCGTTCGGCATGCTGACACCGCCGGCGCTCGGCGCGGAGCTCTTCCTCCTCGCCGACGCGAAGTCGGGCGGCGTCCAGCTCGGAGACCTGGAAGCGGAGAAGGTCTTCGCGCTGAGCGCGGTCGCGATCGGCCCCACGCAGCCGCTCGAGCTCCTCGTCGGCCGCGCGGTACTCGGCGTGCAGTGCGGCCAGACGCGCGACGGCGTCCTCGGCGCCGGCGAAGCGGTCGAGCAGCTCGAGCTGTGGCAGCGGCTGAAGGAGACGCTGGTGTTCGTGCTGACCGTGGATGTCGACGAGCTGCTCGCCGAGCCGTTCCAGCAGCCCCACCGTGACCGGCGAGTCGTTGACGAAGGCGCGATGGCGCCCCGAGCGGGCGAGCTCGCGGCGAATGACGATGGCGCCGTCGTCGGCTGTGATCCCGGCCGCGTCCAGCACCGCCCGGCCGCCGCCGCCACGGGGCAGGTCGAACACCGCCTCGATGGTCGCCGCCTCGGCGTCGCTCCGGATGACGTCGGTCTGGGCCCGGCCCCCGCCGACGAGCAGGATCGCGTCGATCACGATCGACTTGCCGGCACCCGTCTCCCCCGTCAGCACGTTGAGACCGGGCGCGAACGGCACCGTGACCGTCTCGATGACCGCGAAGTTCTTGATGCGGATCTCGCGAAGCATCGCGAGGAATGCTAGGTCAACGACGGCGTCAGCCTCAAGCGGTATCTCGACGGAGACACCGAGCGGGCTAGCGTTCCCCCCATTTGAGCTTCGTGCGCAGGACGGAGAAGAAGTGCTTGTGGGGGAACCTCACGAGACGGATGCGCGCCGCCGCCCGCTGCGTCTCGACCACGTCGTCTTCGCGAAGTCCGAACCCGACCTGCCCGTCCACGGTGAGCATCACCTCCTGGTTCGCCCGCAGCGTGACCTCCATGCGCTGCGTTCCGGGCAGCACGATCGGCCGGTTGGTCAGCGTGTGCGAGCAGATCGGCGTGATGACCACGGCGTCCATCGTCGGGAAGAGGATGGGACCGCCCGCCGACAACGAGTAGGCGGTGGACCCGGTCGGCGTCGAGATGATCAGCCCGTCGGCCCGGTACGCCGTCGCGGCCTGGCCGTCCACGGCCACCGTGAAGTCGATGATACGGCTCATCGCGGACTTCATGATGACCACGTCATTGAGGGCGAGGAAATCGGCGACCACGGCCCCGTCGCGGCGCACGCGGGCGGCCAGCATCATCCGCTCGTCGATCACCATCCGGCCGTCGAGGAAGGCCTCCACCGCGGGCAGCATCTCGTCGAGCGTCGTCGCCGTGAGGAAGCCGAGGCCCCCGAGGTTCACGCCGAGCAGCGGGGTGCCGAGATCACCGACCGAGCGGGACACCGACAGCAGCGTGCCGTCCCCGCCCAGGACGATGATGAGGTCGACCTGCCCGGGGAGATCGGCGCGCCCGACAACGGTGACGGGCGCATGAGGCACCAGGCCGGCCGTCTCTTTGTCGAGCACGGCGGAGCGCCCGTGCTCTTCCAGCCAGACGATCAGCCGCTCGACGACATCGCGCGCCTCGCCGGCATCGGGCTTGGCGACGATCCCGACTCGATTCATTACGAGACGCCTCGCTAGGCCAAGGCCTCCACGGCCCGCGAGATCAGGGTCTCGACGTTGGCGGCGGTCTTGCCGTGGGAGGACACGTGCAGGAAGAATTCGCGGTTGCCCTTGGGGCCGCGGAGGGGCGACGCCGAAACCCCGAAGATGTGCCAACCACGCAGCACTGCATAACGGGCCAGCCGGGCCACGACCTGTCGATGGAGCGTGGGCTCGCGCACGACGCCCCCTTTGCCGACGAGATTCTTGCCCACTTCGAACTGGGGCTTGATGAGCGCCACCGCCTCGCCGCGCGGCGCGAGGACATTGAAGATGGCAGGAAGGACCTTTTCCAGGGAGATGAACGAGACGTCGACGACGGCCAGGGTCGGCTGGTCACCGAAGATGCGCGGGTCGAGCGTGCGCGCGTTCGTCTGCTCCATGACGACGACCCGCGGATCGCGCCGAAGGCGCGCGTCGAGTTGCCCGGTGCCGACGTCCACCGCGTACACGCGCGAGGCGCCGCGCTGCAGGAGGCAATCGGTGAAGCCACCGGTCGACGCCCCGACATCGATGCAGATCTTGCCGACGACGTTGATGTTGAAATGATCGAGCGCGTGGGTCAGCTTCTCGCCGCCGCGACTCACGTAGGGCGACCGCCCGCGCAACTCCACTTCGGCTTCGGGAGAGATGAGCGCGCCGGCCTTGTCGACTCGCTCGCCGTCCACGAACACGTCGCCGGCCATGATGAGCTTCGCGGCCTTCTCGCGGCTTTCCACCAGTCCGCGCTCGACTATCATGCGATCGATCCTGATGCGGGTCGCCATAGACCTTAATTATAGGCGACTTGGGCGGTGGGGGCGCAGAACAAAGAGTAGGCCCATGCCCCCTAGAAAGCCCCCGATATGGGCAAACCACGCCACGCCACCCATCTCCCGACCGGCCGCGACGCTGAAGGTCAGCAGACCATTGAGGGCCTGGACGACGATCCAGAATCCGAGAACGAAGACGGCGGGGATGTAGACGAAGCGGATGAAGAACCCGACCATGATGAGCGTCAGGATCCGCGCGTAAGGAAACTGCAACAGATAGGCGCCGAGCACGCCGGAGATGGCCCCGCTGGCGCCGATCATCGGAATGCCCGAAGAGGGGTTCACCAACGCCTGACCAACCGCCGCGACGACTCCGGACAGCACGTAAAAGAGGAGGAAGCGGCCGTGGCCGAGGGCGTCCTCGACGTTGTCGCCGAAGATCCACAGATAGAGCATGTTGCCGGCGATGTGGAACAGCCCGCCGTGAAGAAACATCGACGTGAGCACGGTGACGGCCGGGTGAGGAAACGTGTCCGGAATGCTGCAGGCCCCGGTCAGGCGGCACGGGATTGCGCCGAACTCGAAGACGAACTGCTCGGCGGCCTGCGTCGCGCCCGGCTCCCCGCTGCCGCCGAGCGAGAGCTGGTAGAGGAACACGAGGACGTTGAGGACGATGACTCCGATGGTGACGACGGGGAGGCTCGAGCTCGGGATGTCGTCCTTGAGCGGGATCATTCGCGCGGCAAGAGGATCACGCTGGTCGGCCGCACGAGGTAGCGTCGGGCGGCCGCGGTCACGTCCGCCGCGGTGACGGCGGCCAGGGCGCGCGCGTAGCGGTCTGGAAAGTCCCAGCCCACACCAGCCTGCTCGTAGAACGCCAGGTACCACGCGTGTCGCGCGTTCGTCCGGCGATCCATGGCGAGCAGGCCGAGCTGATACGCCCGGGCGCGCGCCACCTCGTCGTCGGTGGCGCCTTCCGTGCGGATGCGCTCCAGCTGCTGGATGACGCCGGCTTCCGCCGCCGTCGCGCTGTCACGCACCGTTCCCAGGTAGGCGACGATCGGAGCCGGCCCGATGCGCGCGGGATTCATCACGCCCAGCGAGTACGCGAGCCCTTGCACGTCGCGCAGCTCCGTGAAAAAGCGGCCGGACATGCCGCCGCCGAGAAGCGCGCTCATCACCTTCACCGCCGCATAGTCCGCGTCGCCCACTCCCGGTCCCAGGTAACCGACGAGGACCTGGGCCTGCTGGGCGGGCCGCTCCATCACGCGGCGTTGCGCCGTGGCAATGGGAGCCACCGTCGGATCGTTCGTCGGCGTTCCACCGACAGGCAGCTTGCCGAAGAGCCGCTCGGCCACGCGCAGGACGCGATCCCGCTCGATGCGCCCGCTCACGGCGAGAACCAGCCGATCCGTCCGATAGAGCGTGTGATAGTGCGCCAGGAGCTCCTCGCGGGTGAGCCGCTCGACGCTGGCGCGACGTCCGAGGTTCGGCAGCGCATAGGGGTGCGGCCCGTAGAGATCGGTCAGCAGCGTGTCGAACGCGAGCGGAAATGGATTGTCGCCACGTGTCTGGATCTGGCTGAGAATCAGACGCCGCTCGCGCTCGACCTCGGCCGCGGGCAAGGTCGGCGACAGCGCGACCTCGGCCACCAGGCCCAGCAGCGCCTCCCAATTTCGCGCGAGCGCCCTGCCGCTAATTTCCGCGAAGTCGACGTCACCTGAAGCGTCGATGCTGCCGCCCAGGCGCTCGGCCGCGTCGGCCAGACGGGTCCCCGTGAAGTGCGCGGTGCCCCGGATCACCGTGCGCTGGAGGAAGTTCGTGATCCCGGCGGTCTCCGCCGTCTCGAAGCGCGATCCGGCACGCGCCTGGAGCGACACGGCGACGATGCCCACCGACGGATCCTCGCGCACGAGCACGCGCAGCCCGTGGGCGAGCGTGTGGCGGCTGACGGTGCCCGGCTGCGCGGACGCGGCCGCCGTGAGCGCGAGAACGAGGAGGCCGACGACGCCCAACCTGAATCTCATCGTGCCCGGCTCGGGACCAGCGTGATCTTGACGTAGCGCTCGGGATCGAAGTAGCGGCGGGCGGCCGTGTGCATCTGCTCGATGGTCGCCGACCGCAGGCGATCGAGATAGAACAGCTCGTCTTCCAAGCGCCACACGGTCTCGGCGCGACCAAGCGTGAATGCGCGCCCCTCCGCCGTCTCCATCTGGAATTCGCGACCGGCCTCGGCTGCCGTGACGGCGCGCTCGCGCTCCGCCTCCGTGACACCTCCGTCACGTACGCGCTGGATCTCGGCCAGGATCTCGCGCTCGACGCGTGCGAGATTGTCGGTCTCGAGTTGTGCGGTCACCGTCAAGACGCCCGCCGCCTGCATCGCCGTATATCCCGCCGAGATGGAGTTGACGAGTCCGAGGCGTTCACGCAGCGCCTCGGTCAGCCTCGACGCGCGCCTCTGACCGAGGATCGCCACCACGAGGTCCAGCGCCGGAGTGTCGGCGTGATCGAGCTTGGGCGCCATCCAGGCCATCGTCAGATAGGCCTGCGTCCCGGGCCGCGGCAGCGCCACGGCACGCGGTTTGAGACTTGTGGCGGGCGGCGCCGGCAAGCGGGCCGTACCGCCGCGAGGAAGGCGGCCGAAGGCCCGCGTCGCGACCTCGCGGATCTCGTCCGGATTCACGGCGCCCACCACGACCAGGGTGAAATTCTCTGGGCTGTAGAGACGCCGGTAGAAGCGAACGAGCTGCTCGCGCGTCAGCGCGCGGATGAGGTCGGGCGTGCCGATGACCGGACGGCCGTACGGGTGACCGTCGAACACGCTCTCGTACGTCTTGCGGAAAAGAAACCGCATCGGGCTGTCCTCGCCCAGACGGATCTCCTCGAGCACGACGCGCTTTTCCGCCTCGAGCAGCGCCTCGTCCAGGCTCGCGTTGACTCCGATGTCGGCGAGAATCTCCACGCCCGCCGCCGCCCGGCCGGCCGGCAAGACCATGTGGTAGTACGTGAAGTCGAGCGACGTGCCGGCATTCATCCGACCACCGGTGCCCTCCACCTCACGATCGATGAGTCGCCCCGGCCGGGTCGGCGTGCCCTTGAAGAGCATGTGCTCGAGGTAGTGGGCGAGGCCGAGCTCGTTCGCCGCCTCGTCGCGTCCCCCTGCCTTTACCCACAGCTGAGCCGCGACGACGTCGCTCGCCCGGTGCTCCTCGATGATGACGCGGACACCGTTGGACAGAACGTGACGGATCGGGGCCGCGGTCGGGGGCGGGACGGACGTCCTTCGCTTCGTGGTACACGCGCTTGCGACCAACGTCAGAAGCGTGACGAGCAACGCGACCGCGATGCGCGTCGAGGCGGCCATGGGCGCCTCAAGGTATCACAGCCGGCGGGCAGAATGCCGGACCGGGCTCCTTCGAGGGCTCGGGCACAACGCCGAGTCCTCGTGGTCGCAGGGAACGGCAAGTCTATGACTTTCCTGAGGCTTCGCCGCTTTCCCAGCCGTGGCACTCCCCTTGCTCTCTCCCCTACCCGAGAGGGACGCCCGGAGCGCACGACCTGGGCGTGACGAACGGCAGGGAGGTGGGATCGAACGGTCTCGATGGGGATCGCGGCGGTCTCGGTGCAACAACACTCACACGAGGGAAGGAAGACGCGATGAAGAGAGTGATGGCGACGGCGACAATCGTGAGCGTGGCGTTCTTCGCCGCTTTCACACCCATGGCCGATGCGCAGTCCGCGTGCCCGCCTGAGGTGACGAAGGCGAAGGAGATGCTGGCTCAGAAGACCGTGGCAAAGGGTCAAGACATCCAGGCGCCGCGGTCCCTGGCCGGTGCGCGTCAGGAGGTTCAGGCCCCGCGTGGTCAGGAAGTGCAAGCTCCGCGCGGTCAGGAAGTCCAGGCTCCGCGTGGTCAGGCTCAGCAGGCGCCGCGTGGTCAGGAGGTTCAGGCTCCGCGTTCGCTGGCCGGCGCGCGTCAAGAGGTTCAGGCTCCGCGCGGCCAAGAAGTGCAAGCTCCTCGCGGTCAGGAAGTCCAGGCTCCTCGCGGTCAGGAAGTCCAGGCTCCGCGCGGCCAGGAAGTTCAGGCCCCGCGCGGCCAGGAAGTTCAGGCCCCGCGTGGTCAGGAAGTTCAGGCTCCGCGTGGTCAGGAAGTTCAGGCCCCGCGCGGTCAGGAGGTGCAAGCTCCGCGTGGTCAGGAAGTGCAAGCCCCGCGTGGTCAGGAAGTTCAGGCTCCGCGTGGTCAGGAAGTTCAGGCCCCGCGTGGTCAGGTTCAGCAAGCTCCGCGTGGTCAGGAAGTGCAAGCTCCTCGCGGTCAGGAAGTTCAGGCTCCGCGTGGTCAGGAAGTGCAAGCTCCGCGTGGTCAGGAAGTTCAGGCCCCGCGTGGTCAGGAAGTGCAAGCCCCGCGTGGTCAGGAAGTTCAGGCTCCGCGATCGCTTGCCGGCGCCAAGCAGCCTGCCGGCAGCAGCATGAGCAAGGCGTCTTCGCTGGTGCAAGAGGCCGAGGCCGCGTGCAAGGCGGGTGATATGAAGACCGCCAAGTCGAAGGCCGAGGCCGCGATCTCCGCGCTGAAATAAGGTCGGAACGCAAGGCTCCGACCAGGACACGAGAAAGGCTCCGGGGGAAACCCCGGAGCCTTTCGCTTCTCGGGCTTCATCGACCGCCCGAGCTAGAATCCTGTCATGAGACGTTGGGTGGTCGCGCTTGGTTTCACCGTTCTCGTCGCGCCCGTGAGGGCGACTGAAGCGCAGAGCGTTCAGGAAGTCCTGCTGCGCGCCAAACCGGCTGTCGCGCTCGTCGTCTCCGAGGTCGCCGCCCAGGTCACGTTGAATTGCGGCGGCGCTCGCACGACGGTCGAGCCGGCGCCGTTCCGCGAAACCGGAACCGGATGGTTCGTCAGCGCCAGCGGCTGGCTCGTCACGAACGCTCACGTCGTCTCCTCCGCTCACCGACCCCCGGAGTCGCTCAACGCCGAGATGGCGAAGAAGGCGACGCGCGCCGGCTGTCGGGCGACGAACGTCAAGCTGGAGCCGTCGATCTCCGTCGTGCTCTCCAACGGCATCCGCATGCCGGCCACGGTCGTGAAGTACAGCCCGCCTGTCGCCGGTGAGGACATGTCGGGGCGCGATCTCGCGCTGCTGCGACTCGAGGCTGCCGACCTGCCCGCGCTGATGCTCGGCGATTCCAATGCGCTCAAGCTCGGCGATCACGTGCACATCATCGGCTTTCCGGGCGTGGTACTCACGCACGAACTCCTGAACGCGTCGGCCAAGGTGGAGGCCTCGGTCACTAACGGCGCGGTCTCGGGGTTCAGGCAGGACAAGACCGGCCAGCCCGTGATCCAGACCGACGCGCCGGCCGCCTGGGGCAACAGCGGGGGCCCGACCATCGACGATCGTGGCCTGGTCGTCGGCGTGCTGACGTTCGTCACGCAGAGCGGTGGCGATCAGGGTACGATCGTGCAGGGCTTCAACTTCGTCATTCCCGCGCAGGCGGTCCAGGATTTTCTCCAGGGCACGGAGGTGAAGCGCGACGAGCCCAGTCGTTTCAACGCTGCGTGGCACGCCGGCCTCCACGACTTCTTCGCCGGCAGTCACTCCGGTGCGGCGCGCGCGCTCGCCGAAGCCAATCGCCTCATGCCCGAGCTGCCGGACGTCGTGCGCATCACGCGCGAGAACGACGAGAAGGTCAAGAATCCACCACCCCGGCCGTTTCCCTGGGTGATCGTCGCCGCCGGTGTGACGCTGGTCAGCCTGGGAGCGTACGGGACGATGTTCGTGCTGCGCTGGCGACGCAACCGCTTCCGGATCAAGCCGAGTGAGCTCGTGCGCATGATCGACAGCGCGGACCCGCCCGTGATCCTCGACGTGCGGGACGCCACGACCTACGACCGCAGCCCGGTGCGGATCCCAAACGCCCAACACGTCACGCCGCAATCGCTCGAGACCGCCCGCCCCGATCTCGGCGTCGCGCCCGACCGTACCCTGGTCGCCTACTGCACCTGACCCGACGAAGCGACCAGCGCCCGGGTGGCGCTGATGTTGAGGAAGCTGGGGTACCGCGACGTGCGGATTCTCAAGGGCGGGCTGGGTAGCTGGGCGAACGCCGGCCTGCCCCTGGAGTCGAAGGCCTAGACACTATGACTGCCGATCGAAGAGGCTGACCTCCGCCTCACCACGCGGGTTAGCCTCCGTGAAGGCCAGAGCC
>MNEG01000061.1 GCA_001917585.1 Candidatus Rokubacteria bacterium 13_1_40CM_68_15 | reverse complement strand
ACATCTTTCTGGGGCGGGAGGTCGCGCGCGCGAAGGATTACAGCGAGGCGACCTCGCTGCTCATCGACTCCGAGATCAAGCGCATCGTCATGGAATGCGCCACCCGCGCCCTCCAGATCCTCGAGGAGAACATCGAGAAGCTCCACGCGCTGGCCCGCGCGCTGCTCGAGCGCGAGTCGCTCGACGGTGAGGAGATCGCGCGGATCCTGCGCGCCCGACCGTTCCAGGAGGCCCCGGCTCCGGTCTGAGCCCGGCCGAATCGGCGGCGCCGGCCACTGAGTTCCGTGTGCCGCGGCCTTCCCGACGATGGTATCTTTGAGCGTGTTGGCTCAAGTTCGCGCCCTCCTGGCCGGCGTCCCCATCGGTGGCGGAGCGCCGGTGGCCGTGATGGGCGCGCTCAACGTCAGTCCCGAATCCTTCTACGCCGGCTCCGTTCCCGCGAACCTCGAAGCGCTCGTGGCGACCGCGCTCACCATGGTGGAGGCGGGCGCGAGCATCATCGACGTGGGCGCACGATCGACCGCGCCGTACCGGGCGGCCGATATCACCACCGATGAGGAGCGTGGTCGCCTCGGGCGAGCGGTGGAAGCGCTCGCCGCCAAGCTGCCGGTGCCCGTCTCCGCGGACACGGCGCGAGCCACGGTGGCCGAGACGGCGCTCGAGGCCGGCGCCCGCATCGTCAACGATGTCTCGGGGCTCGCTGACCCGGCGATGGGACGCATCGTCCAGAGCCACGGTGCTGGCGTCATCCTGATGGCCCACCCCGACGTCGCGCCCTCGCCTCGTCCCGATCCCGATCCCGTTGGCGCCGTGCGGGCCAGCCTGTCGGCGGCGCTCGAGCGGGCGCGGCGGGCGGACATCGCTGACGAGCACGTCGTCCTCGATCCCGGGATCGGGTTCTTCCGCAACGAGGGGGTGCCGTGGCACGAATGGGACGTGCGCGTCCTCGCCGGCCTCGCGAGGCTGTGCGACCTTGGCCGGCCCCTCGCCGTCGGCGTGTCGCGAAAGTCCTTCATCGGCGCCCTCACCGGGCGCACCAATCCGGCCGACCGTCTGGCCGGATCGCTCGCGGCCACGGCCCTCGCCGTGGTCAATGGCGCCGCGCTGATCCGGACTCACGACGTGGCAGACACGAAAGACGCCGTTGCCGTCGCCGAGAGCGTGGCGCGCGCGAGGCGGCCATGAAGGAGATCCTCGCCGCGCTCCGCTGGCGTGACGCGCTCGACATCCTGCTCGTCGCCGTCGTCGTCTATCGCGGCCTCGTGCTGTTCCGCGGCACTCGCGGCATCCAGATGCTGGTCGGGCTCGGCTTGCTGGTGGGCGGTTCCTTCCTGGCGCGCTCCCTCGAGCTGTGGAGCGTCACCTGGATCTTCGACAACTTCTGGTCATTCTGGGCCATCGCGCTCGTCGTGCTCTTCCAGCCCGAGTTGCGGCGGGCGCTGACGGGAATCGGCCAGGGCCGGCTCTGGCTCGCCTTCGGCGGCACGCGCGCCGCCGAGCGTGCCCACATCGTCGAGGAGCTCGTGAAGACGGCGCACGCGCTGTCCGGCCGCCGCATCGGCGCCCTGATCGTGTTCGAGCGCGCGGGCGGCCTTCGCTACTACGTCGAGCTCGGCGTGCCGCTCGATGCGATCGTGTCGGCGGATCTGCTCGAGACGGTCTTCTTGCCGCAGTCGCCGCTCCACGACGGCGCCGTCATCATCCAGGGTGACCGGGCCCGGGCGGCCGGCTGCTTCCTCCCGCTGTCGCGCTCGCCGCACACGGGACGGCAGCTGGGCACGCGGCACCGCGCGGCGCTCGGGATCAGCGAGGAAAGCGACGCGATCGCCCTCGTCGTCTCCGAAGAGACCGGCCGCGTGGCGGTCGCCGTGGACGGCCACATGGAAACGATTCCCGATCCGGCCACGTTGCGCCAGCGACTTCAGGAGTTGATCGAAGGTGTGCCGGCGGCGCCGGCGCCGGCGCCTGCGGTGCCGGCCCGACTCAAGCTCGGCGCTTGATGCCGTCGTTCCTCGCACGGAACTGGCATCTCAAGCTCCTGTCGCTGGCCGTGGCCGCCGGTCTCTGGCTCTTCGTCGCCGTCGGCGAGCGGAGTCAGCTCGCCCTGGCAGCCCCCGTCGAGTATGTCGGCCTCCCCGACGATGCCGTGCTCCTGCCCGACCCTCGCGATCGCGTGGAATTGCAGGTCGAGGTGGGGCGCTGGGCGGTCAGTCGTCTCACCAGTGAGGCGTTGCGTGTCCGGGTCGATGTCGCGCATCTGCCCGAAGGCGAGAGCCAGCTCACGCTGGCCCCGTCCGACGTGCAGACGCCGCCCGGGGTGCGGGTGACCCGGATCACGCCGGCCCAGCTCCGCGTCGCGGTGGCCAAGGCGGCGGAGAAATCCGTGCGGGCCGTCGCCAGCCTGCGCGGGCAGCCGGCCAGCGGCTACGCCGTCACGCGGATCGTCGTCGATCCCGCTTCTGTGCTGCTGAAGGGGCCTCGGTCTACAATCGAAACACGGGAGAGCGTGGAGACGGCGCCGGTGGACGTCGCCGGCAGCCGGGCCACCGTGACGCAGACCGTCGGCCTCGTGCTCCCCGACAACGTGTATCCGATCCGCGCCGGCCGTGTGCAGGTGACGGTGGAGATCCGACCGGAGACGGCAATGCAGCGGAGTGGGAGGCCGTGACGCGACTGTTCGGCACCGATGGGATCCGGGGAGTGGCCAACGAAGAGCCACTCACGCCCGATCTCGCCTACCGCGTCGGCCGCCAGCTGGTGGCGACGCTGCAAGCCCAGCGAGGTCGCGATAGCGTCAAGCTCGTCATCGGCCGTGACACGCGACGCTCCGGGCCGCTCCTGGAAGCGGCCATGACGGCCGGCGTGCTCAGCGCGGGCGGCGAGTGCTTCGCCGCGGGCGTGCTGCCGACGCCAGGGATCGCGCTCGTCACCCGCGCACTCGACGCCGACGGGGGCATCGTGCTCTCCGCGTCGCACAATCCCTTCGCCGACAACGGGATCAAGCTCTTCTCCTCCGAGGGCACGAAGTTCCCGGACGCCTGGGAGGACGAGATCGAAGCGCGTCTCAAGGGCGCCGACAGCGCGCCGCGGGCGAGCGGGGCCGGCATCGGCCGCCACGTGACCTACGATCGCGCCGAGCGCTACTACATCGACTATCTGAGCCGCTGCTTCGCGGTCGACCTCGGCGGCATGACGATCGCGATCGACTGCGCGCACGGGGCGACGTATCGCGTGGCGCCCCGGGTGTTCCGACGGCTGGGCGCGCACGTCGTGTGCATCGGGTGCCGCCCCACCGGCACCAACATCAATGCCGGTTCGGGCGCGCTGCACCCGGAGGCTCTCCAGCGGAAGCTCCGCGCGGTGGGCGCTCACGTCGGCTTCGCCTTCGACGGCGACGGTGACCGTCTGGTGTCGATCGACGATCGCGGCGAGATCCGCGACGGCGACTACGCGCTCGCCATCGCCGGCCGTCACCTGCAGAGCCGCGGGCGGCTCAAGGGCAACGTCGTGGTCACCACCGTCATGGCCAACCTCGGCCTGGACGAGTCACTTCGCGCCGGCGGCATCGAGATCGTCAAGACCCAGGTCGGCGACCGTTACGTGCACGAGGAGATGCAACGCCGCGGCGCCAACGTCGGCGGCGAGCAGTCCGGGCATCTCCTTTTTCTCGATCACAGTCCCGCCGGTGACGGCATCCTGTCCGCGCTGGCCCTGCTCGCGGTCATGCGGGAGACGGGCGCGTCGCTGGCCGAGCTGTCCAGCTGCCTGCGGAAGTTCCCCCAGGTGCTCGTCAACGTGCCCGTGCGAACGAAGCCGCCCATCGAGACGCTCGCCGGGCTGTCGGAGCGCGTGCAGGGATTCGAGAGCGAGATGGACGGTGCCGGCCGGATCCTGATCCGCTACTCTGGCACGGAATCGCTCGCGCGCGTGATGATCGAAGGCGCCGACGGCGACCGCATCCGGACGATGGCCGACGATCTGGCCGCCATCATTCGCGACCTGATCGGCGCGGCATGAGCCCGCCGGGCGAGCCGACCGGGCGCGCCGAAGAGGTTCGTCCGGCAGGCGATCCTGGTGTTCGCGGCATCGGCATCGATCTCGTCCATCTCCCGCGAATGCGCGGCGTCATCGAGCGTTGGCAGGAGCGCTTCCTTCGCCGCGTCTTCACCGATGGCGAGATCGCCTACTGCCAGGCCCGTCGCGACCCCACCCAGCACTTCGCTGCGCGCTTCGCCGCCAAGGAAGCGGGCCTCAAGGCGCTCGGCACCGGGCTGCGGCTGGGTATCAACTGGCGCGAGCTCGAGGTGCGCCGCGAGCGCGGGCAGGCGCCCGTGCTCGTCCTGAGCGGACGCTCGCAGGAGATCAGCCGCGCCCGCGGCGGCGGCGACCGGCTCCTGCTCGCGCTCACGCACGACGGCGAGTACGCGATGGCGCAGGCCATGCTCGTCGCTCCCGATGCGACTGCGGCAACTCGTTAGCGTGACGACGGGCGCGGTGATCCTCTACGGATGCGCGGCCGAGCCCGTCCGCCTGGTGCCCGGCGCCGCCCCCGGCTACATCGCGGCCAGGGCCGGCAAGCCGGGCTTCGTCATCGCGGCGCCCCACGGCACGTCGGACCAGCGCACCGGCGACATCGCGACCGATCTCGCGCGCCGCACAGGCTTCGGGCTCGTCGTCGCCACCGGCTTCGCCCTCGAGCCCGATCGTCCCGACGGACCCGGCCGCCGTTATCAGGTGAACCGCCCCATGGAAGGCGTGCCGGGAAGCCCGGCCGCACAGGAAGTCTCCACGGACGGCGCTCGGCGCGTCTACGAGGTGTACGAGCAGCGCGTGCGGGCGGTCGCCCAGGGCCCGCTCGCTTTCTACGTGGAGATTCATGGCAACAATCGTCGCGAGGCGGCACAGCGGATCGAGGTCGCGACCGTGGGCGCTGATCGCGACGATGCCCTGCGCCTCAAGACGCTGCTCGAGCTCATCCGCGACGCGCATCTGCGTGCTCGCCCGGGGAATCAGCGCCTCGAGGTTCTGGTCGAGCCGGCCGATCCCGTGGTCTACGCGGCGAGCGGCGCCAAGCGTGTCGGCATTCTTCGCCTGCCCACGCAGGCGCTGCACATCGAGCTGCCGAAGACAGCCCGCACCGAGAGTCGGGAGGTCTACACGGCGATCCTCGCCGACTTTCTCACCCAGGCCGCGACCCTGCCGCACTGACCGTGCTGCCGGTGCTGAGTGCCGAGGAGATGCGCCGGCTCGATCGCCGGGCCATCGAGACGCTCGGCATCCCCGGCGCGACCCTCATGGAGAACGCCGGGCGGGGCGCGACCCGCGAAATCGTCCGGCTCCTGCCCCGAGGCGGACGCGGCGCGCGTGTGGTGGTGGTGTGCGGCAAGGGAGGGAATGGTGGTGACGGCTTCGTCGTCGCCCGCCTTCTCAAGCAACGCGGCGCTCGCGTCACCGTCTGGCTCACGGCTCGTCCGGAGGAGATCACTGGCGACGCGGCGGGCAAGCTCGCGGCCATGCGACGGAGCGGTCTCCGCCCGATCGTCATCGAAGACGAGCGGCCTCTGGCCGAGTCGCTCGGCGGCGCCGACGCCGTCGTGGACGCGTTGCTCGGCACGGGGGCGGAGGGAGCGCCGCGTGGGACGACCGCGGCCGCCATCACCGCCATCGACGCGAGCCAGCGCTTCGTCGTCTCGCTCGATATTCCGTCCGGTCTTCCCGCCGACGGAGGTCCACCGTCCGGCCCGGCGGTCCGCGCCGATGTGACGACGACGTTCGCCGCCTTGAAGCGGGGACTCGTCACGGGTCCGGGCCTGGACTGGGCGGGTCGGGTAGTCGTCGTCGACATCGGTATTCCGGAGGCCGAAGTCCGGCGCGGGGTCACGACGTTCCTCCTCGAAGCGTCCGACATCGCCTCGCACTTGCCGCGACGTCGCCCCAGCGCTCACAAGGGGACCTACGGTCGGCTGCTCATCGTCGCCGGCTCCGTCGGCAAGACGGGCGCCGCGGCGCTGGCGGCGCGCGCGGCCATGCGGAGCGGTGGTGGTCTCGTCACCGTCGCGACGGCCGCCAGCCAGCAACCCATCGTCGCGGTGCTCGTGCTCGAAGCGATGACCGAGCCGGTCCCCGAAACGGCCGCGCGCTCGGTCGCGCTCAAGGCTCGCGAAGTTCTCGACGAGCTGGCCGAGGCGCGCGACGCGGCCGCCGTGGGGCCGGGCCTCGGACTCGATGCTGAAACCCAGGCGCTTGCGCGCGAGCTCGCACATGATCTTCGCCTCCCGCTGGTCCTCGACGCCGACGCGCTGACGGCGCTCGCCGGCCACCTCGATACGCTCCGCGGCGCGCCGGCGCCCCGCTGTCTCACGCCGCACCCCGGTGAGCTGGCGCGGATGCTCGGGCGCTCCGTGGCCGAGGTGGAGCGCGACCGCATCGAGACGGCGCGCGCCTTTGCCACGACCTACCGTGTCCATCTCGTGCTCAAGGGCGCGGGCACGGTGATCGCCGATCCGGACGGCCACGTCGACGTCAACCCGACCGGCAATCCCGGCATGGCCAGCGGCGGAACCGGCGACGTTCTCACCGGTATCCTCGGTGCATTCTTCGCGCGTGGCCTCGAGCCGCGCGCGGCGGCGCAGACGGCCGTCTATCTGCACGGGCTCGCCGGCGACATCGCAGCCCGACGCGTCGGCGAGGAAGCCCTTATCGCGAGCGATGTGATCGCCGCGCTTCCCGACGCGTTCGCGAGCGTGGCGCCTCGACGCGCGTGACGGCGTCCGCGACGATCGCCAGCCAGAGCCCCGAAGAGACGGAGGCCGCGGGCGAACGCCTGGCGCAGACGCTCCGTCCCAGCGATGTCGTTGCGCTCACCGGCGAGCTCGGCGCCGGCAAGACGTGCTTCGTCCAGGGGCTCACCCACGGGCTCGGCGTCACGGCCCGTGCGACGAGCCCGACCTTCGTCCTCGTCAACGAGTATCGCGGTCGGCTGCCCGTCCATCACGTCGACGCCTACCGGACGGCGACGGTGACCGAGCTCGCGGATCTCGGGCTCGAAGAGATGATCGACGGCGATGGCGTCACGGTCATCGAGTGGGCGGAGAAGGCCAGGCCGCTGCTGCCGGCACGGACCATTTACGTGCGCATCGAGGGGGTAGGGGACGAGCCGCGGACGATCACCATCACGCGAGGTTTGGCCGGCCCGGGCGGCGTATCAAGCTCGCGGCATTGACGGTGCGCGGCGGCCTGCGCCACCCTCACACGCGTGAGCGCCTGGCCCGAGTACGACCGCCCGCGCGAGCGGCTCTACGCCCACGGGCCGGAAGCGCTGGCCGATGCCGAGCTGCTCGCGCTCCAGCTCGGGTCAGGCACGCGTGGGCACACGGCGCTCGATGTCGCGCGCGAGATCCTGGCCACGTACGGGTCGCTGGGCGAGGTCGCCTCACGCGAGGTCGTCGAGCTGGCGCGCCAGCGCGGCGTCGGTCCCGCGCGGGCGGCCCGGCTGGCCGCCGCATTCGAGCTGACGCGGCGGTTGCGGTCACGCACGCCCGGTCAGCGGGCGACGCTCGCGACGCCGGCCGAGGTCTACGCTGCCTTCGGGCCGCTGATGGAAGACCTGAAGCGTGAGGTGTTTCGGGTCGCCCTGCTCGACGCGCAGAACGGCCTCCTGCGCGATCGCGTGGTGTCGGAGGGAACGCTCTCGGCCAGCCTCGTGCATCCCCGTGAGGTGTTCAAGCCGGCCATTATCGAATCCGCGGCGGCGGTCATCCTGCTGCACAACCATCCGAGCGGCGATCCCACGCCGAGTCGGGAGGACATCCGCCTCACGCGGCAGCTGGTGGAATGCGCGCGTCTGCTCGACCTCCGCCTGCACGACCACGTCGTCATCGGCCGCGGCCGCTACGTCAGTCTTGCCGAGCGCGGCCTCATCTGATCGATCGACGCGTCCGACTTCGCGTGTATCATCACCTCATGGCCCACCCTATCCAGATCCGTCGCGTCGGCCACGTGGTCCTGAAGGTCCGGAGCCTGGAGCGCTCGGTACCGTTCTATCGGGACGTTCTCGGTCTCCGAGAGGTCGCGCGCCTCCGTGGCCAGATGGTCTTCTTCTCGGCCACTGGCGAGAATCATCACGACCTCGCCATCATGGAGGTCGGAGCCGACGCGCCTGCCGCAGGGCGTGCCGCGGTCGGTCTCTATCACGTCGCGCTCAAGGTGGGCGACGATCTCGACCAGTTACGGGCGGCCAAAGCGCACCTCGAAGCTCACGGCGTCACGATGGCCGTCTCGGACCACAAGGTGAGCCAGTCGATCTACCTCAGCGATCCCGACGGCAACGGCCTGGAGCTCTACGTGGACGCGGACCCGGCCGTGTGGCGCACGAATCCTGCCGCGGTCGCTCACGTGGAGCCTCTGGAACTCTGAGCCGCCTCAGCCCTTGGCGAGCTTCTCGATGTCCTTCCGGGACATGGTCTGAAGTCGCGAGAGGAGCCCCTTGACCTTCCGTTCCGATGCGTGATCGGCCAGGATCAGTTTTTTGGACCGCGTACCGTTGACGATGTAAGCGACCCAATCGTCCAGATCCGGGGTCCCGCGCCACGCGACCGTCACCCCACTGAGACGCATCCGCCGCCGACCTTCGATCTTGGCGAGTGGCTTCCGACCAGCGTCCATCGTGCGCCGTTCCTCTCAGAGCCCGTGGTGCATGTCGCGGTCGCGATGCGCCGCCCGCCTCGGCCCCGAGCGGCTTGCGGCTCATTGTCTCGATTTCGTTCCCCGCAGCGCCTCGATCCCTCGGCGTTGCGGCAGGCGATTGCAAAATGGTTACGAGAGCGCGCCAACGTTACGAGCGCCGCATTCGGCGTGTCAAGGTCTCGTTTCGCCGCATCGCCAGCGCGCGCCGGGCGTGCGTCGCTGCGCATGGGCACGGGAAACGCGTAAAACTTCACATCGTCGACACCGGTGGATGAGCAGATCGTCGTTTTTTCCGACGCTCCCCGCGAGACCGCGCCCCACGGTGCGATTTCGTCGCCTGTGGATAAGTGTGGACATGTGGACAGCGTGTGAACAATCCTTGCTAGCGGCGGGCGCGGGCGACGAGCGCGTCGAGGATCCTTCGCGCCAGAATCGGCCCCCTCGTGATGAATCCCGTGAAGTACGAGACCGCCGTCGCGCCCGCATCGAGCACGGCGAGGGCCTTGTCGGGCGTATCGACGCCCCCCGTGGCGACGAGATCCAGGGTGGCGCCGAATCGCTTGCGGGTTCGTTGCACGTTGGCGAGCGTCGCGGGGAAGATCTCGGGGCCGGACAGTCCGCCGCTGCGCTGGCTGAGCCGCGGCTCGTCCACGCGCCGGGTGTTGCCGTAGTTGACGACGCGCACGCCGGCCTCGAGCGCGGCGGGAATGATCTCGCGCTCGTTGACGTCGGAGAAATCGGGCGACACCTTCACGATCACGGGCACGGTGATCGCCGCGCGCACGCGCTCGAGCATCCGCCGCAGATCCTTCGGCCGCGTGCTCCACGCGTAGACGAGGCGCGTGTTGGGCGAGGAGATGTTGAGCTCCACCAGATCGGCGAGCGGTCCCAGCGCGCGCGCCAGCTCCACGTAGTCGTCCTCGGATTCGCCCGCCACGCTGGCGATCACCGGCACGCGATGCGCCAACCCCCGGAGCGTCCGTGCGAAGGCGGCCAGACCGGGATTCTGGAACCCGTTGCAGTTGACGAGGCCGGGACCGGCCGCCGTGCGGACGCGGACGAGGTTCGGCGGCGGATGTCCGGGACGTGGGTCGCGCGTGATGGTCTTGGTCGTGACCGCACCGAAGCCGAGCCGCATGGCGCGCTCGAGGATGCGGCGATCGTAGTACATGGCCGCGAGGATCACCGGGTTGGGGAGGCGGGCGCCGCCCAGCGTCACCGCCAGCCGGGGGTCATCGAGGCGAAAGCCCGGGAGACGGTCGATGGGCAGGAGACGTAACGCGGTCTGGCCCAGTGCGATCGCCGTCGGCTCGGGCAGACGGCTGAGAACCGCGTCGTACAGAATGCGGTACAGCACGCGGCGCGAGAATACCATAACGTCGGGGAACTTGACGATGCCCGGACCGCGCATTTAGGGTTATTACGCTTGGGGATTCTCGTCCGCGGCTCGCTGGTCGGGGTTCTGGTGTTCACGACCGCGTGCGCCGGCGCGCTGCCGCCCGCGCCGCCCACGGTGTCGGCACCGGCGTCGCTCGCGGCGCCCGGCTTCGACTTCGCCCGCGACACATTCGCGTTCCGGAACGAGATCCGGGCCCGCCAGCCCGACACCCCCGATCTCTACGCGAACTATTGCTTCGTGCTGGCGCGCGCGATGCGCCAGTTCTTCCTCTTCGCGCGCTTCGACCCGGCTCAGCCGAAGCTCGACGAGGGGCGGTACGTCGACCGCATTCGTCGCGTCGTCGCGGAGGCGCCGTGGCATCCGGCGCGGCCGCCCGACGATCGCGTCGTGATTCCCGGGTACGCGAGCTTGCGCGAATTCTCGGCGGCCGAGGAAGCGGCGGTGAAGACGGGACTCGGTGGCCGCTTCTGGACGTTCGTCCACCCGACGAACTGGCGCGTCACGCTCCCGGTCACGCGCGGCCACCAGGAAGCCGTGGCCGGCGAGATCGTGGCCGACCTCGATCAGGGCCGGCTCGTCCAGCTCCTGGTGACCAACTGGCCGACGCCGGAGCTCAACCACACGGTGGTGGCGTTCGCGTACCGCCGGACGGAGACAGCAGTCGAGCTCAGCATCTGGGACCCGAACGACCCGACGGAGCCCGGGGTCATCTCCTTCGAGCGCTCGGCGCGCCGGTTCGTCGCCACGCACGTCTACGACACGCGGCCGGGGGCCATTCGCGTCTTCCGGATGTACTACTCGTGGCTGCTCTGATGACGACGGTCGCGTCATGTGTTCCGGTGGCGGCGCCATCGCGGCCGCCTCGCTGGTACTCGCATCCGTTCAATCACGTCGCGGCGTACCGCGCCGCCGCGGTGATCGCGTCGGCGCTGCCGCGTCGGGCACGGTTGAAGCTCGCCGCGGCGCTGGGCGGCGTCGCAGCCGGCGCCTTACCGCGCGAGCGGTCACGGGTCGAGGCGAATCTGGCCCGCGTCCGGCCCGACCTCGCGACCCGCGCGCGCGCGGCGCTGGCCCGCGATGTGTTCCGTCACTTCGCCGTCTGCTTCGCCGACCTGGTCGTCGCCAATCGGCAGCGTCGTCTCCCCGAGCGCTTGCTGGCCGCGATTCGTGGCGGTGAGAACCTGGCCGAGGCCGGCGCCGGCGGCCGCGGCATCGTCGTGCTCACCGCCCACCTCGGCAACTGGGAATTCGCGGGCCGACTGCTCGCGCACCGCTTGCCGCGGCCGACCCACGTCGTCGTCGCGCCCGAGGCCGACGCCGGGGTCGAGCGATTCCTGCGGGCCGTGCCCGGCGCGGTGAAGTTCGTCACGCGCCGTGATCCGAGATCCGTGCTTCCCCTGATGGGTGCGCTCCGGCGCGGAGAGATCGTCGCCATGCAGGGCGATCGGGGCCTGGGCAATCGCGGCGACGTTGCGATGTCGTTCTTCGGAGCACCGGCGCCGTTCCCGCTGGGGCCGTTCGTCCTCGCGCGCGCGGCCGCCGTGCCGGTCGTGCCGAGCTTCTGCGTCTTCGAGCCAGACCGGCGCTACACGATCGCCGTCGGAGAGCCGATCACGGTGACGGAGGGCGCCGAGATCGAAGCGCTCGCCACGTGGGTCAAAGCGCTGGAGGCGGCGGTCCGCGCGCACCCCGAGCAGTGGTTCAATTTCTTCGATGCCTGGAGCGTTCCCTCTGCGGCCTGAGCCCGTCGCCATCCTCGCCGCCGGCGTCGTCACGCCGATCGGCGATGACCTCGACGCCTTCTGGAGCGGTCTGCTGACGGGCGCGAATGGTATCTCGACGATCGAGCGGTTCGCGGTGAGCGATCTCCGGGTCGGACGGGGCGGCGAGATCAAGAAGCTGCCGTCCGGCGACGAGCGTGGCCGCCGGTGCCGGGCGTCGAGCTTGTTGTGTGCCGCCGCCGACGATCTTCGCGCGCGCGCGTCGCTCGACGCCGATCCCGTGCGCCTCGGTGTCGTGGTGGGCACCGCGCTGGGTGGCGTCGAGGCGCTGGAAGACGCCATCGCCGGTGGGCCGTCCCTGCGCGCGGCCGCGGCCGGGCTGTACGACAGTCCCGCGCACGCGCTGGCGCTTCACCTCGGCGCGCGCGGGCCCGTGCTCACCGTGTCGACGGCGTGCGCGTCAGGGGCGAGCGCGCTCGGTCTGGCCGCCGATCTGCTGCGCGCCGACCGCGCCGACCTGATCGTGGCCGGCGGTTACGACGGCCTCTGCCGCTTCGTCATGCGCGGGTTCGATGCGCTGCGCTCACTGACGCGCGATCGGATCCGACCGTTCGACCGTCGCCGTAGCGGCCTACTGCTGGGCGAAGGCGCCGCCCTCGTGCTCATGGCGCGCGATGGCGACGTGCCGGGACCCCGGCTGGGAAGACTGCTCGGCCACGCCTCCACCAGCGACGCCACCCACGTCGCGGCGCCGGATCCCACTGGCCGTGGCCTCGAGCACGCAGTCGAGCTCGCGCTGCACCAGGCCGGCCTCGACGCTGGCGCGGTGGACTTCGTGAGCGCCCACGGGACTGGGACGCCGCTCAACGATCGCATCGAGACCGCGGTGATCAAGCGCGTCCTGGGCCGGCGGGCCGCCGGCGTTCCGGTGAACTCGATCAAGGCCGGCATGGGCCACACGATGGGCGCGGCCGCGACGCTGGAAGCGATCATGTGCCTTCTGGCCGCGCGACACGGCGTGATTCCGCACACGCTCGGCTTCGAGGAAGCCGACGCCGATTGCGACCTCGACTACGTGCCGCATGGCCCCCGATGGGCGCGGCCGCGCGTGAGCCTCAGCACGTCGCTCGGCTTCGGGGGCTGTAACGCCGCGCTCGTCCTCGAAGGGCGGGCGGCGTGACCGGCGTGAGCCTGGCCGGCGTCGGCGTGATCACGGGCTGGGGGCGCGGCCTCGAGGCGTGGCCCGACGATGCGACGGTGGCGGCCGGGGATCGCGCCGTCGTGACGGTGGCCACGCCGCGGCTGGACGGCGAGCGCTTCCGGCGCGCCACGCGTGAATGCCTGCTCGGCGTGGCGGCGGTGCAGGCGACGCTCGACGACGCCGGGCTCGGCCGCGGGGCGATTGCCGGCACCCGAACGGCGCTGCTTTACGTCACCGCGGCGGCCTACGGCCCGTCGAACCGCGCGTTCATCGAGGCGGGCGAGCCGGGCCGCGCCGGCGCACTGCACTTTCCCTATACGGCGCCGAGCGCCGTGCCCGCCGAGGTGACCATCGAATACGGACTGCGCGGGCCCTACGTCACGCTGGTCGGTGGCGCCGCCGTGACACTGGAGGCTCTGGCCTGGGCGGCACGACTGATGGCCGAGGACGCGTGCGAGCGGGCGCTCGTCCTCGCCGTCGAGACGTTCGCCGAGTGCGCGGATCTCTTTGCGCGCGATCGGCGCCTGCTCGGACGCCCGTTGACCGAGGCGGCGGCCTGCGCGCTGGTCGTGCCCGGCGATCGCCGGATCGAGCTGGTGGCTGCAGGCGGCGTCTCGGATCTGACGGCTCGCGCACAGCGCCGCGTCGGTGAGACGCTCGCCTGCGGTCCGCTCTTCGCGCTCGCATTGGCGCGCGCGACCGGCGATGATCCGTGGACGGCGACCGGCCAGTGGCGCGGACGCACGGCCGCGCTGGCGGAGGCCTGAGGAGGGCATGGAACCCAAAGAGGTCCTCGACGACCTGCGAACGATCTTCGTGACGCGGCTCCGCTTCGAGCCCCACCGCGTGTCCGACGTGACGCTCGACACGCCGCTGCCCAAGGGCGTGGATGGGTCGGTCGGTCTCGACTCGCTCGACTTCATCGAGCTCTCGCTCGCCATCGAGGACCGCTTCGGGCTCGTGATGGACGATGCCCAGGATCTCGCGCCGCACTTCGCGTCGTTCCGGACGCTGTGCGCTTTCATCGCCGAGCGCGCGACCACGGCATGACCCGCGTCGTCGTCACTGGCCTCGGTGTCGTCAGTCCCTTCGGGCTCGGCGTGAAAGCGTACTGGGAAGGCGTGCGGTCGGGGACGTGCGCCATCCGTCCGGTCACGCTCATCGAGACCGAAGGCTTCCGCTGCCGGATTGCCGCCGAGGTGCCTGATCCCGTCCCCGGATCGCCCCGCCGCTCCCGGGCGGATCGCCTGGCCCTCGCGGCCGCGCGCGAAGCCATCGACGACGCCGGCCTCGGCGTGGCCGAGCGCCGGCGCGCCGCCCTCGTCGTCGGCGCCGTCGGCGGCGGCATGCTCGAAGCCGAAGGCTGGTACTGGCCGGCCAAGCGCGGCGGCGCGCCACTGTGCCCGACGCCGGCGCTCCGCTCGATTCTGCCCTACTCGCACGCCGACGTCGTGGGCTCGCGCCTCGGTCTGGGCGGCCCGCGCGAGACGCTCGTCACGGCCTGTAGCTCGGGCGCCGTCTCACTGGCCGTGGCCGCCGACCTCGTTGCCGACGGCGTGGTGCGGGTGGCGGTCGCCGGCGGGGCCGACGCGCTCACGCGCATCTGCTTCATGGGATTCAACGCGCTCCGCCTGCTCGATCCCGAGCCGTGCCGACCGTTCGATCGCGCCCGCCGCGGCATGTCCATCGGCGAGGGAGCCGCCTTCGTCGTGCTCGAGGACGCCGCCCATGCCCATGCGCGGGGGGCGCGGGCCTATGCCGAGCTCGCCGGGTCCGGGATGACGACCGACGCCTTCCACGTCACCTCGCCGCAGCCCGACGGCGAAGGGATGGCGCGCGCGATGATGGCGGCGCTGGCCCGAGCGCGCGTCGAACCGAAGGCCGTCGGCTACGTCAACGCGCACGGCACGGCGACGCTCCAGAACGACCGGATCGAAGCGCGCGCCCTCCGCTCCGTGTTCGGTGCCGGCGGCGTCCTGGTCAGCTCGACCAAGTCGATGATCGGCCACACCATGGCCGCCGCGGGCAGCCTCGAGGCGGTGGCCACCATTCTGGCCCTCGTTCACGAAACGGTGCCGCCGACCGTGAATCTCACGACGGCGGACTCCGAAGTGGCCTTCGACTGCGTGCCGAGTATGGCCCGCGAGGCGGCCGTCGACTGCGCGATCTCCAACTCGTTCGGCTTCGGCGGTCAGAACGTGACGCTGCTCTTCCGCCGACTGTGACGACGGGCGTCGCGATCACCGGCGTCGGCGCCGTCACGGCGCGATTCACCGGCGGCGCCGCGACGGTCAGCGCGTTCCTCGCCGAACCATCCCCCGTGCACGACGCGATTGCCGATGAACGGCTGGTAGCGCTGCTGGGTGACGGGGAGGCGCGGCGCCTGTCACGCGTCTGTCAGCTGGCCGTTGCCGCGGGGCGCCTCGCGCTCGACGACGCCGAGCTCCGGGCGGGCGACGACGTCGGGCTCGTGCTCGGGACGGAGTTCGGCGATCTCCGCTCGACGGTCGAGTTCGCCGATGGCTATCTGGCGGCGGGGCCGCCCGGCCTGTCGGCGTTGATCTTCCCGAACACGGTGATGAACACGATGGCGGCCGCGACGACCATTGCCACCGGCGCGAAGGCGCTGTCGCTCACGCTCAACGCACCGACCGTGGCCGGTGAGCTGGCGATCGTGCGGGCGGCGGGAGCGATCGCGAGCGGGCGGGCTCGCGCTGTCCTGGCCGGCGGCGTCGATCAAATCGATCCGTTTCTCGGCTCGATGCTGGCCGACCTGGGCGCGGGCGAGGAGCGCCGGGGTGAAGGGGCCGTGATGCTCGTGCTCGAGAGCGCCTCGTCGGCGCGCGAGCGAGGCGCCCGCATACTGGGCGAGATCATGGGCACCGCTTCGGGTGCGCTGGCCGCACGGCCTCACGGCGTCGGACGGAGCACGCAGTCGTCGGTCGTCGCCGAGGCGCTCGCCGCCGCAAGCGTGGAACTGCGCCATCTCGGCGCCGTGTACGACTCGACGAGCGGGGATCGCGGCCGCGATCACTGGGAGCAGCGCCTGCTCGACACCGCTCTCGGCGCTGGTCACGAGCGACGCTCCTCGCTTCGCCGGCTCATCGGAGCGCACGCCGGTGCAGGCGCCCTCGGCGTGGCGGCGGCGGCCGGCGCCGCCCGGAGAAGCGGTCGGCCGAGCCTCGTCCACGGTATCGGCCGCGGCGGCAGTCAGGTCGCGGTGATCGTCGGGCCATGACCCCGTTCATCGTCATCCCGGTGTTCGACGAGGAAGCGACCGTGGCCAGCGTTGCCGCGGGTGCGAGGCGGTACGCGCCCGTGCTCGTGGTCGACGACGGCTCGCGCGACGCGAGCGGCGCCAGAGCGGTCGAAGCCGGTGCCGAGGTCATCCGGCATCCGCGCCGGCTCGGTAAGGGGCAGGCACTGCGGTCGGGGCTCGCAGCCGCCGGGCGCCGCGGCGCCACGCACGTGATCACGCTCGACGGCGACGGCCAGCACTGTCCGGACAACGTGGCGGCCCTGGTGATGGCGGCCCGACGGAATCCGGGCGCGATCATCATCGGAAGCCGGGTTGCCGGGGACGGAGAGGCGGTCGCCGTACCGCGGGGCCGACTCAACGCCATTCGTGTCGCCGGCTTCTTCATCAACTGGGTGAGCGGCCTGCAGCTGCGCGACACGCAATCGGGGTTCCGCGTCTACCCGCTGGCGCTGCTGGACCGCCTCAGCACGCGACGCGGCGGCTTCGTCTTCGAGACGGAGGTCCTGATCGCGGCCGCCGCCGCCGGCGCCGGTGTGATCGAGGTCCCGATCGACGTCAGCGCGCGCGCTGTCCGTCGAAGCCGCTTCCATCCGATCGGCGACGGGGTCGCGATCGGCATCTATCTGGCTATCGGGACGGCGCGGCGGTGGGGCATCGAGGCGCGGGCCGCCGCCCATGAGATCGCGACCGTCGTCAGCAGCGAGCGTCTGCACGTGCGCCACGCCGCGATGCTCGAGGCGGGCGCGGCCCATGGGGACACCTTCGCCGGCTGGGGTGCCGCCGTCTCCGCGGTGGCCGTCCATCGCGCGTCGGCGCGGCTCGGCGAATGGTGGCACCATCCCCGCCGACGGCGTGCCGCGGTCGCGGCTCGAGCGATGCTGGCGTCACCGTTGCTGCTCGGCGCTGCGCTGGTGGACGCGGTGGCAGGACGCCGTGCACCCGATCTCGTGTCGCCGCTCGTCCGGCGGCTCTACAGCCAGGAGCGGCTCTCGGTCCGATCGACGACGGCGGTTCCGGAGCTGGCGCCCACGGCGGTGCAGGAACCGTCGTCGTGAGTGACGTTCGGTACGACGTCGTCGTCGTGGGTGGCGGTCCGGGCGGTTCGTCATCGGCGACGTTCTTGAGCCAGGCCGGGCTGAAGGTGGCGCTCTTCGAGCGCGAGGTGTTTCCACGGTTTCATGTCGGCGAGTCGCTCATGCCGGCCACGATGCTGCTGCTCGAGCAGATGGGTGTGCGGCGCGAGATCGAGGCGTGCGGCTTCCAGATCAAGAACGGCGCCATGTTCTTCGACGAGGAGAACGGGCTTCAGCGGACGTTCTACTTCCTCCCGGGCCAGCAGTGGCCCAACTACTCCTACGAGGTGCCGCGCGCGGAGTTCGACACGATCCTGCTCGACCACGCCCGCCGCTCGGGCGCGTCCGTCTTCCAGCCCGCGACGGTCGAGTCGGTCGACTTCGACGGTGACGGCGTGACGGTGCGGGTGAGCGGCGCAGGAGCGCCGCCGATGGTGCGGGCACGGATGCTCGTCGATGCCAGCGGGCGCAGCAGCTTCATCGCCACGCAGCTCGGCGAGCGCCGCCGGCGCCCGAATCTCGGCAAGGTCGCGCTCTTCGCCCACTTCCGGGGTGCCGACCGGCTCTCCGGCAAGGAAGAGGGCAACATCCGCATCTACGTCGTGCCCGACGGCTGGTTCTGGTGGATCCCGCTCGCCAACGACATCACCAGCGTGGGCGCCGTCATGCATGCGCGCACGGTGCGCGCGTGGACGGGCACGGCCGACGACCTCTATGCGTCGATGATCGCCCGCTGCGCTCCGGTCGCGGCGGGCCTGGCTCGTGCCGAGCGCATCAGCGTGGTGCATCGAGAGGCGAACTTCGCATACGTGAACACGCCGATCGTGGGCGATCGCTTCGTGACCGTCGGCGATGCCGTGACGTTCGTGGATCCGATCTTCTCGGGCGGCGTCTACATCGCGCTGCGCACGGGCCAGCTTGCGGCCGAGGCGATCGTGCGCGCGTTCGCCGACGGCCGCTTCAGCGCACGGCGCTTCCGCGCGTACCAGCGCCGCGTGGAGCGCGGCGTCGCGCCGCTCTTCAAGTTCATCCACAAGTATTACGAGCCCGCATTCTTCGATCTGCTGATGCACCCGCGGAACTTTCTGGGGATGTACGAGGCCGTTCTCAACGTGCTCTCCGGCGGGAGCTTCATCCGGTTTCGCTGGCGCACGCGCCTGAGCCTCGGGCTCGTCTTCGCGATCGCACGGATCAACACCTGGGTCCGTCAGCGTCGAGGCCGGCCCGTCGACTCACGGTTGGAGTGGTAGTGCGAGCCGAGCCGCATCGGGCGGCGAGGCGAGCGCTGAAATGCTCGGAAATCGTGCGAGCCGAAGCGCCGCCGCGGAAGTGAGCGCTGAAATGGTTCGGACTTGCTAGGACTCCGGTTGTTGCGCGGCTACGGTTTCACCGTGGCCGGCATCGCCATCGGCGTGGCCGGCCTCACCGCCCTCGGCGGCATGAGCGAGCGCATCGTGCGGTTCATCGAGGGCGGCGATCGCTTCGTTCTCGGCCAGATCTCGGTCGCCGGCCGCGGCCTCGGCATGGGCGCGGGCTTCACGGCCGGAGGACTGCTGCCGGCCTCCGCGATCCGCTCCATCGCCGAAGTCCCAGGCGTGGCCGGCGTGCAACCTCAAGTGATGTTGCCGCTCAACCCCACGACGTCCCAGTTCATGACGCTGACGCAGGAGCTCGTCCTCGGCCTCGACCTCTCGGTGCCGACGCCGAACCGCCACTACCCCGCGCTGCCGGTCCGCGCCGGTCGCTTCCTGAACGTCGATGACCGCAGGGTCGCCGTGGTTGGCGCGGCGTTCGCGTCGTCGCGGGGCGTCGACGTCGGGGCCCGGCTGACGCTGGAAGGCGAGGCCTACGAGATTGTGGGCGTGCTCGAGCGCACCCTCACGGCGCCGGACCGCTTCGTCATCGTGCCGATCGCCGACGCCCGCGCCCAGTGGGTGGCCAAGGATCCGATGCTCAGGACCTTGCTCGCGTCCGGCGCGGCGGCGATGCGCGCCGACGATCTCAACACGGGAGCGGCCGTCGGATGGCGCGCGGGCGAGGACCCCGATGCGGTCGCCCGCCGCATCGCCGAGCGCGTGCCGAGGGTCAACGTCCAGATCCCGAGCGAGCTGTCCCGGCAGCTCCGCGCGTCGACCGTCTTCTTCTCGGCGCTCCTGACGGGCATCGCCGCCCTCGGTCTCGTCATCGGCGGCCTGTCGGTGGCGAACACGATCGCGGCCGCGGTGTTCGAGCGGCTCCGCGACTTCGGGGTCAAACGCGCGCTGGGCGCCACCGACGCCCAGCTCGGACGCGAAGTCCTCACCGAGTCGCTTGCCGTCACGCTGTCGGGCGGCATCGGCGGCATCGTGACGGCCATCGTGCTCGGCGGGGCGATTGACACCTGGGTGAGCCGCGGGCAGCAGCTCTTCCTGTTTTCCGCCCGCCTCGTCGCGGGAGCGTTGATCTTCGCCGGCTTGCTCGGCGCCGTCGCGGCGCTCTACGCCACGCTCCGCGTCGTGCGGCTCTCGCCGGCGGAGGCCATTCGCCGCGGCGCTTGATGCTGCGCGCGCGAGGCCTCGTCAAGACGTATCGCGCGCCCGCCGGGCCCCGGATCCGCGTTCTCGACGGTGTGGACGTCGACGTCAGGCGCGGAGATCTCGTCGTCATCGCGGGCGCGTCCGGCTCCGGCAAGAGCACGCTGCTGAACGTGCTCGGCCTGCTCGAGGACACCGACGCCGGCGAGGTGTGGTTCGACGGCGAGCGGGTGAGCGCGCTGGGGCGCTCGGCGCGGAGCCGGGCGCGCGGCCGCTTCGTCGGCTTCGTCTTCCAGTCGTTCCTGCTGCTGCCCTCGCTCACCGCGCTCGACAACGTCGTGCTCGCCGCGCGCTACGTGGACCGGGGCGGCGCAGACCCCCGTCGGCGCGGCAGCGGGTGGCCTTCTGCCGCGCCGTGCTCAACGACCCGCCGCTGCTCCTGGCCGACGAGCCGACCGGTAACCTCGACGACGCCAACGCTCGCGTCATCGTCGGGGCGCTGCGGCGGCGGGCGGCTGGCGGGGGTGCCGTCGTCGTCGTCACGCACCGCCCGGAGGCCTTCGCACCGGCAACGGCGAGTTTCCGGATCGAGAATGGTAGGCTCGAAGGACACATATTGAAGGAGGTCGCGCCATGAAGGCTGTCGTCTTGCTTTTGACGTTCACGCTGGCGATGCCGGCAGCGGCCGCTGAGCCTCTGACGCGCACGTTCGCCGCCCCGGTCGAGCGCGTGTGGACGACGACCGAAGCGGTGCTCAAGCAGCTCGGCTGGGACATCGACAGTGAGGACTGGAAGATCGGCTTCATCACGACGGAATCCCGCCGCATCGAGGGCACGGAGGGCAAGGATTACGGCGTGTACGCGAAGGGCACGCGTCATCGCCTTCAGCTGCAGGTCAAGGCCGCCGCCAACGGGCGCACCACCGTCTCGGTCGAGCGCACGGTCTTCAGGCGCGAGCGCATCTTCTGGCTCGACAAGGATGAGCCGGTGGCCGTGAGCGACCAGGCCGTCGAGAAATCGCTGCTCGACGCCATCGGTAAGGCCCTGTGACGCGCGGGCTCGGCGCCCTCGCGCTCGCCTTCGTTCTCGTGACGCCGGCGCTTGCCGCCGATCCCGTCGAGCTGACGTATCCGGGCGACTTCGATCGCGTGTGGGCCGCCGCCGAGAAGGCGTTGAAGGCCGAAGGATGGGGTATCGACGACGCGGCGCGGCCGCTGGGAATTCTCGTCACCAAGACTCAGCGCCTGGCCGGGAGCGACGCTGGGATTCAGGCCATCAACCAGCGAGTGCGGCTGCGCCTGACGCTGACCACCGCCGGTGTGAGTCAGACCCGCGTCCAGATCCAGCGCGAGATGATTCGGCGCGAGCGCGTTCTGTGGGTCGAGCGCGACACGGGCGTTGCCACCGCCGATGCAGTCGCCCAGCGTACGCTCGAAGAGCGCGTGCTGGCGGCGATCGCACGGGAGCTCTGATGCTCAAGACGTTCGTGCTGGTGATCATCGCGGCCACCATCGGCGGCACCGGTCACGTCCTGCTCGCCAAGGGCATGCGGCCCGTCGGCGACCTCACCGACGCCACCAGCGACCGGCTGGCTGGCATGATCGCACGGGCGCTCTCCAACCCATGGCTGCTACTCGGGTGTCGCGGGCCGACGTGAGCCTCGTGCTACCGATGACCGCGATGGACTACATTGCGGTCGCCCTCCTGGCCAGTCTCCTGCTCGGCGAACCCGTCACCGCCGCCCGCTGGGCCGGCATCGCGTTGATCGTCGGCGGTGTCTTTCTCGTCTCTCGGAGCTGATCACGCGCGCGTGCCCGAAGCCTGGGTGTCGCCGAGCAGGTCGGCGACCGTCGTCAGTCGGTAGCCCGCGTCGCTGAGACCATCGAGCATCGCCGGCAGGGCCGCGGCCAGGCGGGCCGGGGCCCCGGCCACACCCTCGGCGTCGTGGAGATCCACGATCGCCCCCGCGCCGGCACGCTTCACGACGTACGCCGCCTGCGCCTCGGCGCTCCGCGCCCACAGTCCCTCCGGCTGCAGCGACCAGAAGACACAACGCTCGGCCGTGCGCTCGAGCGCGCGCCACATGGCCGCGTTCACCATGCCCCACGGCGGCCTGAAGTGGCGAGGCGCCACGCCGATCAGCTCCCCGAGGGTGGCGTGGCCGCGCGCGATCTCGACTTCCGTGCGGCGCGGGCTGCACAACGACATCGGGCGCCGCCGCTGCCCGCCGGCCGATGAGGAAGAACGTCGCGCGCGCGCCGCGCGCGGCCAGGATGTCGAGGACGCGGGGCGTCCATCGCGGGTCCGGGCCGTCGTCGAAGGTGAGGGCGACGGCGTCACTCTTGGAAGGACCGCGCCAGGGGCAGGTCCACGTCCGCAGGTGGGGCAGCCACGCGTAGCCGATGAAGGCCCCGGCAGCGCCCAGGCCGATACGCGCCGCGCGGCCAGCGAGGGTCATCGCTGCTAGACTAGCGGCGTGAAAGGCCAGGCGATCATGCGCGTCACCATCTGGCTCGCCACGGCGGTGTGCGTCGCGATGCTCTTCGCGCCGCTCGTGGGCGATCTCATGGGGCGCTTGAGCGCGCTGACGGATACGTTCGGGATGCAATGAGCGCGGCCGCGGCGCCGACGCGCCAGCCCAGGACCGCGACGCCAGCGCCCAGGCCGAGCACTACGACGGCGGTGGCGATGGTCGACACGCTCGACAGCGCCGCCAGCGTCGTGCTGGACAGCCCGACGAACGCCAGACCGACCACGGGAAGCACGGGGGCGCCGCACCCCATCACGCTGCAGGGTCCCGTCGACAATCCCACGATGCTCACCAGGGCTCCCAGCGCACCCCCGCGCTGGCCAACGCGCGCGCCCGGTCCGGTGATGCCGAGCGCCCGGGCGCGGGCCCACAGCGCGAAGTACGCGCCGACGAGCAGCGACGTGCCGATCATGCGAGCCACATCACGCACGTCCACGACGAAGCCCCACTCGGTGCCCCCCATCGGACTGTCCGACGAGAACCAGAAGAGCGCCAGGTCGGGAAGCTTCTCGAGCTTCTCGCGCCACGGCACGCTCGGTGCCGCGAGATACTCGGGCAGCCGCCGGAGCCACGGGTTGACGGTGAAGTAATCGGCCGGTTTGCGAGCCACGGAGAGCAGCAACGGAGGCAGCGCGACACTGAGGGCAAGCGTGGCGACGGCCGTGGCTGAGAACAGCGCCGGTCGCTCGCGGATGGCGCTGATCACGCCCCGGAACGACTGTCCGAAGGTTGCTCCCAGCGTTCCTGTCATCGTCTCGCCTCCCGATCATGGCGGCAAATCCACGCCGCCGCAAGGTGACGCCGGGCTGCACGACTTGACTTTGCCGAGCCGGCACGATATCCAGCGTTATCCGGAAGGCGCCATCGCCCGACACCGCTCGCAACCGCCACCGAAGGGGGACCTATGGCTGAAGAGGTGAGTCGTCGTGATTTCCTGAATCGGATCGGCGTGACGATCGGTGCCGTCGGCGCATCCGCCGGCTCGCTGGTCTTGCCGAGCCCCGCGCACGCCCAGGCGCCGATGCCACCCAAGGGGACGATCCCCGACAAGCCGTACAAGACCGGTCACATGACCTTCTTCACCGGTCCGGCAGCCGTGCTCGGCGAGCAGTCGTACAAGGGACACATCCTCGCCGCCGAGGAGATCAACGCGCAGGGAGGACTGCTCGGCAAGCGCAAGATCGAGACGGTGAAAGCGGACGAGGCCGCGGGCACGGACGCCAACGTCAAGGAGCTGCGCCGCATGAAGCTGTCGGAGAACATCGACTGCTTCACCGGCGTCATCTCCAGCGGCAACACGCCGGCGCTCGGTCCCGTCGCCGAGGAGCTGAAGTGCCTGACCGTCTTCACGGATGGATGCACGGACTTCTTGTTCGAAAAGGCCGTGCCCAATCCTCACTATGTCTTTCGGCTGACCAACATCCAGTCGGCCGACGGCGTGATGGCGGCCATCGCGGCCACGCAGGCGTGGCCGAAGATCACCAAGATCGCCCACATCCATCCCGATTACTCGTACGGGCGCAACGCGTTCGACCACTTCAACATCGCCATGAAGAAGCTGTCAGGCAACATCCAGGTGGTGTCGGAGGCGTGGCCCAAGCTCGGGACGACGGAGTTCACCGCCCACATCACGAAGACGGTGTCGGCGAAGCCGGACCTCTTGTTCTGCTCGGTGTGGGGCGGCGATTACGTGGCGCTCTACAAGCAGGCGCTGAAGTACGACCTGTTCAAGAAGATGAAGGTGGCGACGACGCTGGCCTTCGGTGTGGCGCCGCACGCCCTTGGCAAGGACCACCCGGAGGGCATCGTCGCCGGCGTCCACGCCAACTATCACTTCATGTACCCGGGTGGCAACAAGTGGCCGCTCAACACCCAGTTCGTCAAGAAGTTCTACGACCGATGGAAGGAGTACCCGAACTTCGAGGCCGAGGGCGCCTATACCGCGCTCTACATGCTGAAGCTGGCCATCGAGAAGGCGAACCACCTGGCCGGTGGCTGGCCGGACGATGATGCGATCATCGCCATGCTCGAGGGCCTGATGTACGCCGGTCCGTCGGGCTACAACTACATCCGGCCCGACAACCATCAAGGCTACAAGGACGCGATCACGGGCTTCGCCATGCAGTCGCCCGACTACCCGTTCCCGGTGCACGATCCCAAGCGCGTCATCACGGTGCCGATCCGCAGCATCACGGCGCCGCCTGGCTATCCCAAAGGTGAGCCGACCACGACGTACAAGTGGATCGACGAGACCTGGCCGCGGGTCGTGTAGCGGCAGCTCGTTGTTGAGCGGGGTCGGGGCCGGCGCCCGGGCTGCGATGAAGCACTTGCCCGGACACCGGCCCCCACCCCGCTCGTCACCACCGACCACGACACCTCCCGCACCCGCCCTCGTGATCCGCTGGTTCGTCTTCGCCGGGCTCGTGGCATCGCTGCTCGTGGCATTCCCGGCGCGGGCAGGGCACGAGATGCCGTTCTATCCGTCGTATTACCCGCAAGAGATCACCGTCGAGGCGCTGCCGGCGACCGTGGCCGCGGCCCGACTCGAGAAGAACACCCTCCACGCCTTCGTCGGCGGTGATCCGTTCGCGGGCCGCGCGCTGCCTTCGAAGCTCGGCGGCATCGAATCGCTCGGCTCCTACGTGGTAGTGACGATGAACACGACCACGGCGGCGCTGGCGACCGCGGACGCGCGCTGCACCGCGGCGCGGGCGATCATCGCCGGTCTCGACAGTGCGGGCTGGCGACCCTACCCGTATCCCGTCACGCCCTACCATCCCGATCACCTGGCGCACGTCGATCTCATCGATGCCGCCCTGAAGGCGCCGCCACGCACGCCGGGCGTGCGGGCGACGTCGCGCCTGCGCGTTCGTCCGCGCGGCGCGCTGGCCGAGCGCCTGGTCGGTGGTCGAGGCGGCGGCGGCATGTGGGATGCGCTCGTGGAAGAAGTGAGCGTTCGCGACCTCGTCCGCGCGAACACGGCGACGCTCGATGGAGGGACCGCGCCGCCCTGGATCAAGGATGGATGGTTTCACGCCTGGCTCTTGAACCCCACGCCGAGCGCGCAGGATCTGGTGCAAGGCCTGATGGCGGGTGGCGGTGTGGGCACGGCGGAGCGGCTGAACCTCGAGCGGGCGCTGGTCAGCCGTGTGCGCGGCGGATGTGAGCGCGTGGTGGCCGGCTACACCGTGCGGCGCGAGGTGCTGAACAACGACTACTCGGCCGGCGTTGAGAACGTGGCCGGCGATTCGCTCACCGGCCTGGAATCGGCGGTCTTCCTGAGGACGGTGAAGCTGAAGGACTTTCCCTGGAACGGCTGGCTGACGATCGGCGTGCCCGACCGACCGGCGGCGGCGTGGAACCCGATCGCGGGCTTCACGGATGCGACGGGGCGGCTGCTCTGGGCGGGTCTCAGTGACGGCGGCCTCTTTCCCGAGCCGTACGCCGGCGGCTTCGCCGAGAACCGCGTCAGGCTCGAGACGCCGGAAGCGCAGACGGGGAGTCTCGCCGTCCCGCCGGACGCGCTCGTGCCCGAGCTCGGAACGGGAAAGCTCCGCGAGGTGGGCGGCGGCAAGACGGCGCGAGCGAAGCTCACGTATCGCGTCCTCAGCTCGGCCTATCACGATGGGAGCCGGATGACGGCAGCCGACGCGCTCTACGGCCTGGCCTTCGCCTTCCGCTGGGGAGCCGGGCGTGGCCGCGAGGAGGACGCCGAGATTCGCCGGGCGACGGCGCTCATGCGCGAGTGGCTCGTCGGCGTCCGCGTCCTCCGCGTCGAGACCGACGTGCTCCGCTTCGGTGACGTGACGATGAAGTACGACGTGCCGATCGTGGAGATCTATCTGGCCCACGCGCTGTCCGATGCGTCGCGTCTGGCCGCCGTGAGTCCGCCCTGGACGCCGCTGCCGTGGACCGTGGCGGCGCTGCTCGAGGAAGCGGTCGCGCGGGGCATGGGCGCGTTCTCCGCCGACGAGGCGCGGCGTCGCGGCGTCCCGTGGCTCGACGTCGTTCGTGACGTGAAGACGCGCGATCGCCTGCTCGCCCTGCTCGACGAGCTGGAGCGCCAGGCGTTCGTTCCGGCCGCGCTGACGGGGCGGGTGACTCCCGCGGAAGCCCGTGGGCGCTGGGCCAAGCTCCAGCAGTTCGCCGCCGATCATCACCACGTGCTCGTCACCAACGGCCCGTATCTGCTGCACGCGTGGTCGCCGGGCGGCGCCGTGCTGCGCGTGGTCCGCGACTTCAGCTACCCGCTCGGTGTCGGCTCCTTCAATCGCTACCCGATCCCGCTCCACGGCTCGGTCGTGCGCGCCGACGTGAAGGCCGACCGCATCGAGATCCAGGCCGCGGCCGAGCGCGTGGAACGGTTCGGCCGCGAGCACCGGCTGGTGACCGAGCCGGTGGGGAGTCCCGCCGTGCAGAAGGACCGCGGCGCCGTGGTCGTGTGCCGCTACGTGATCGTCGGTCGCGACGGCGCCGTCGTGCGGGCCGGAGAGACGGGCGCGACGCCGAGCGGCCTCTTCGTCGTCGGCCGCGAGGGGCTGCCGGCGGGTGCGACCGCGCTCGTTCAGATCGCCGTCAACGGGACGTACGCGACGGCCGAAAGTCGGGCGATCTCGCTACCGTGATAAGGTAGCGCCTCGTGGATACGCTCCTCACGCAGATCCTCAACTCGCTGTTCTACGCGTCGATCCTCTTCCTCATCGCCTCCGGGCTCTCGCTCGTCTACGGCGTGATGCGGATCGTGAACATGGCGCACGGCAACCTCTACGCCATCGGTGCGTACGTGGCGGCGTGGACGATCGGACTGGCCAGCACAGAGCTCCACGTCAGCCTGCTCTTCGTGCTGCTCGTCACCGGCGCGCTGGCCGCCGCGCTCGCCGGCGCCCTCATCGAGCCGGCGTTCCTGCGCCCGCTCTATCGTCGCGCCGAGGAGTACCAGTTGCTCATGACGTTCGGGCTGCTCCTCGTCCTCGAGGACGTCATGCGCCTGCTCTGGGGACCTCACCCGCTGACGGCCAGTGCGCTGTCGGACGCGCTCGGCAGCATCTCCGTGCTGGGGGCGACCTATCCGGCGTACAACATCTTCGTGATCGTGATCGGCGCCCTGGCCGCCGTCGGGCTGGGGGCGTTCGTGTACCGCACGCGCTTCGGCGTCATGTTGCGCGCGACCTCGCAGGACATGCGGATGGCATCGGCCCTCGGGATCAACGTCAAGCGCGTGTACGTGCAAGCGTTCACCCTGGGATGCCTCATGGCTGGACTCGGCGGCGCCGTCGTCATGCCGATCTCGGGCGCCGTGCTGGGCATGGGCGTCGATGCGCTCATTCTCGCCTTCGTCGTGGTCGTGATCGGCGGACTGGGAAGCCTGGAGGGTGCCCTCGTCGGAGCATTGATCGTGGGGTTCGTGCGGACGCTCGGGATCACGTACTTCGCCGAGGTCGAGCTCGCCGTCCTCTACCTCATCGCCGCCGTCGTCTTGTTCGTCCGGCCGGCCGGTCTCTTCGGGCGCGCGTGACCGTCGGCGTCGTCCGGCCGTGACCGAGCTCGCGCTGACGTCGCCTCGCGTGTTGAGCAGCCGCCGGGTTCTGAGCGGGGCGCTCGCCGTCGGCGCGCTCGCCGCCATCCCCACCATCGCCTCGCCCTTCCAGACCATCACCATCTGTTACGGACTCGTCTTCGCCATCGCCGCTCTCGGCTTCAACCTGCTCCTCGGCTACACGGGCCTGCTCTCCTTCGGCCACTCGGCGTACTTCGGCACCGGCGCGTACGTGGTGGCGCTGCTCGTGAAGTACCTGGGCGTGGCGTCGATGGAGCTGTTCGTGGTGGCGGGCATCCTCGGCTCGGCGGCGGTGGCCGCGCTCTTCGGCGTGGTGTGCGTGCGCTACACACGGATCTTCTTCGGCATCCTCACGCTGGCGCTCTCCCAGGTTCTGTGGAGCCTCGCCCTGAAGCTCTTCTGGGTCACCGGGGGCAGCGACGGCCTGCGCGTCCCCACGCCGACGCTGCTGGGCGGCCTCGGCGGTCCCGGCGCCGACAAGGTCGAGTTCATCGCCCACCGTTACTACTACTACGTGCTCATCCTGTTCCTCGTCGCGACGGCCGGCATGTGGGTGATCGTGAACTCGCCCTTCGGCAAGGCGCTGCAAGCCATTCGCGACAACGAGACCCGCGCCGAGTTCGTCGGCGTGCAGGTCTGGAAGTATCGCTGGATCGCCTTCGTCATCTCGGGCGCGTTCACCGGGCTGGCGGGCGCGCTGTGGGTGCCGCTCAACGGCCTCACCACGCCCGACATCCTCTACTGGCCGTTCTCGGGCCGCATCGTGTTCTTCACCGTCCTGGGCGGGTTCCGCACCTTCATCGGGCCCATCGTCGGTGCCATCGCCTACAACTACCTCGAGACGTACGCCGTCGGCTTCACCGTGTACTGGCAGCTCGTGCTGGGCATCGTGCTGGTCCTGCTCGTGCTGACGATGCCGACCGGGCTCGTGGGCACCGCCATGCAGCTCGTCGAGCGCGTCCGGCGGGGGCGCTGACGATGAGCCTGCTCGAGACGAAGGCGGTCACCAAGACATTCGGCGCGAACCGAGCCGTCGACGCCGTCGACTTCACCGTCCGCGCCGGTGAGCTGCTGGCGCTCATCGGCTCCAACGGCGCCGGCAAGACGACGCTCGTCAACCTCATCAGCGGGCTCCTGCGGGCCGACGAGGGCACCATCCTGTTCGCCGGGAAGGACGTCACCCGCCAGACGGTGAACCAGCGCATCCGTGCCGGCATCGCGCGCAGCTTCCAGCTCGTCAACCTCTTCGACGGCCTCAGCGCGGTCGACAACATCGCGCTCACCATCTTCGCCCGCCAGGGCAAGACGCGGAGCCTGGCCACGCTGGCCGCCCGCGATCAGGCGGTGGCCGAGGAAGCGATGCTTATCCTGAAAGAGTTCGGCCTGGCCCCCAAGGCGCCGACGCTTGCCGGGGGGCTCTCGCAGGGCGAGCGGAAGCTGCTCGACGTCGCCGTCGCCTATGCGCTGCGGCCCAAGCTGCTCTTCCTGGACGAGCCGACCAGCGGCGTATCGACGCGCGAGAAGGCGCCCATCATGGACGTCGTCACCTCCATCGTGCGCTCGGGCAACATCACGGCCGTGGTCATCGAGCACGACATGGACATCGTGTTCCGCTACTCCGATCGCATCGTCGCCATGCACCAGGGCGCGATCCTGGCCGACGGCACCCCCGAGGAGATCAGACGGAACGAGCAGGTGACGACGACGCTCATCGGCACCGGGGAGACGCGGTGAGCCTGCTCTTCGAGCTGGCCGCGGTCAACACCTACCGCGGCGCTGCCCACGTGCTGCGCGCGGTGTCCCTTGCCGTGAACGAGGGTGAGACGGTCTGTCTGGTCGGGAGGAACGGCGCCGGGAAGACGACGACGCTGGAGACGGCGATCGGACTGCTGTCCGTGCGCTCGGGTACCATCCGCCTGCGTGGGCAGGAGATCACGCGGATGCCGACGCACGATCGCGCCCGGCGCGGGATCGGCTACGCGCCCGAGGACTGCGGGATCTTCCCGGACCTCACCGTCGCCGAGAACCTCCAGATCGGGCGCTGGCTGGCGACCGACAAGGGTGACGGCGGCGCCGTGGACGAGCGCATCGCCGCGCTCTTCCCCGAGATCGAGCAACTCCTGCCCCGCCGGGGGCTCAACCTGTCGGGCGGGCAGAAGAAGATGGTCGCGATCTCGCGCGCGATGGCGCTGGCCCCGTCCATCCTTCTCCTCGACGAACCCTTCGAAGGCCTGGCGCCGGTCGTGGTCTCGCGCTTCATCGACGCCGCGCGGAAGATCAAGGGCATGGGGATCTCGCTGCTGATCGCCGAGTCCAACGTCACCAACGCTGCCCGCGTGGCTGATCGCCTCTACGCGATCGACCGCGGCGAGATCATCTTCGCCGGCGATCCCCGCCGCGCACTCGACAACGAAGAGGTGATGAAGACCATCCGCGGCTGACGGACGCGGCGTTTCCGGTGGAGCGTATTCAACCAACGACTGCGCCGGACGCTTTTACACAGCGGTGCGATCGTCCGATATAGCGCCCCGCGCTCACTCGCCATCCATGGGCGTGGCACTTTGCTTGCGACCGTATCGGCAAGGAGGTGATCCCCATGAAACGAGGGATCGTCACCCTCATCGTCGCGTTGGGGTTCGCTTCCCAGGCCCACGCCGCTCCCGGTGATCCGCGCCTCGTCCAGGGGGTCCTGGAATGGCCGGCCAAGCTGACGGTCGAGCCGTTCGTTGTGATCCGTGCCGATGACGGGCGGTGGTACTACACCGAGATCAAAGGCGCGAAGCGTCTGGAGTCCGGTCCGTTGACCGCCGGAGGGCGCGTGGCCGTCCTGGGCACCGAGGCCGCGAGGCCGCACGAGATCACGGCGATCGCCGTCGGTTCGGGAGACGCTGCCGCGCTGGCGCTCGCGCTCATGCCTCACGTCAACGCGCCGGTCGCCGGGGCGCCCACGCCTCCACCCGCGGTGGAAGCGCCGACCCCGCCCAAGCCCGTGGTGACGGAGCCAGCGTCCACGCCAAAGACGGTGGCCAAGCCAGCAGCGCCTGCCGCCATCACGGCGCCACCTGCCGCCCCGGCACCGGCGGGCGCTCCGGCACCGGCGGCCGCTTCGGCGGCGACCACCAGTCCGAAGCCGGCCACCACTCCGAAGCCGGCCGCTGCCCCAGCGCCAGCCGCTGCCCCAGCGCCAGCCGCTGCCCCAGTGCCAGCCGCCACTCCAGCGCCGGCGGTGGGGTCGGCAGCCGCCCCACCGGCCAAAGCTCTCGAGCCCCCAGCGTCAGATTCACCCTCGGCTGCCAATCCTCGAGTCACCGAACCACCGATGCCTGGTCCGACGGTTGCGGAGAAAGCGACTCCGGTGAAGGGAGCCGAATCCGAGCCGGCCTCCGACGCACCTCGCTGGACGGAGCTGCGGGGCACGGTCAAGGTCATCGCGGGGAACTGGATCGTCTTGCGCGTCGACAACGGACAGCTCGTGCTCGTCGATCTCTCGACGGTTCGCGGCGGAGCGGCATCGCTCAGGCCCGGAGCGCCGATCGCCGTCTACGGGACGCCCACCGAGCAGAAGTTCCAGGCGATGGGAATCGTCCCGCCGGACAATCGCCCGCCGGCCAAGCCCGCCACGGTCCCGCCGCGCCGCTGACGTCGCACTGTCGGACAAGGTGACGACCTCGCCATCTCGCGAGGCGTGCCGCCCTCTCAGAGCGTGTCATAGCGACGATTTCGAACTCGGCGAGCCATTTGCACTACGTGATCGGTGACGCTCGACGTTGTCGCGGGTAATACCGAAGCAGCAAAGAGCGAACAGCGCCGCTCGCCGTCGCCCCCGGCGAGCGGCGCGTACTAAATCCGCCCGAGGGATCGCTTCACGGCGGCAGCTCTCTCTTCAGAGCACCGTAGCATTCGACGTGGATACTGGCGCGGCCTCTCCGTGACGGCGACGTGACTCGGTAGTGCTCCTCACGCAGATCGACGCGCTTGCCACAGATCGCGCAGGTCGCCCGCCTGACCCACGCGGCCTTCAGCGCCACCTTCGCCTTGGGCCACGTCGCGTCGTTCCAGCGCCGCTCGAGAAGCTCGCGGATCAGGCGCTCGACGCGGACCCAGGGATGGTGCCAGGCGCGGTCGCTCATTGGACTACCCCGGCGTCCACATCTGACACCGCGTGCAGATCACGACTCCCTGGTCACGCATGCCGCTGCCGCGAACGATAGGACAGCGAGCGTGGCCGGTCAACCGGCCTTCCTGAGTGTGCTGCTGCAACGTGAAAATGTCCTCCCCTAACTGCTCCGTGAAAAGGTCCTCCCTCAATGGAGACCT
>MNEG01000012.1 GCA_001917585.1 Candidatus Rokubacteria bacterium 13_1_40CM_68_15 | reverse complement strand
TCATCGACTTCCTGCATTCGCTCGACCGCATCAAGCAGAAGTTCCCGGCCGAGCAGGTGCTGTACACGAAGCTGCTGGAGGAAGTCGATCCCAAGCTCGTGCGCTGGAAGTCGAAGACCGAGGTCAAGTAAGCCCACGGGCCCGAGCGTGGCGATGGCCGACCTCGTGATTCGAGGCGGGATGGTGGTGGACGGCACGGGCGCTCCACCCCACGTGGCCGACGTGGTCGTCGGCGACGGCCGCATCCTGGCCATCGAACATCCATACACCGGTGCTGCGCGCCGAAGCCTCGATGCCCGAGGCAAGATCGTCGCGCCGGGCTTCATCGACATCAAGACCCACTCGGACTGGACGCTCCCGGTCGTTCCCGCGGCGGAAAGCAAAGTACGCCAGGGTGTGACGACCGAGGTGATCGGCCACTGCGGCTACTCCGTTGCGCCGGCGCTGCCCGGGCGCGTCGAGATGCTCCGGGAGTATCTGGCGCCGAGCGCGCCCTGGCTCCCGTTCCGCGAGACGACATTCGCGGAATATGCCGAGACGTTCCCTCGAACGTCGGTGAACACCATCATGCAGGTCGGGCACAACACCCTGCGGCTCATGACGATGGGCATGGAGCGCCGTGAGCCGAAGCCCGACGAGCTCACGTCGATGCAACGCTTGCTCGAAGAGGCGCTCGATGCGGGGGCGCTCGGCCTCTCCTCGGGCCTCTTCACCGCGCCGGGGTCGTACGCGGAGAGCGCGGAGATGGCCGCGTTGGGGCAGGTGTTGCGCCGGCATGGGGCGAGCTATGCGACCCACGTCCGAAACGAGTCCGACCACGTGTTCGCGGCCATCGACGAGGCCCTGGCCGTGGCCGAAGCCTGCGACATTCGCGTGCAGATCGTCCACCTGAAGCTTTCCGGAACCAACAACTGGGGCCAGGCGCCGAAAGTGCTGGCGGCCATCGACGCGGCACGGTCCCGCGGCCTGCGCGTTCATTGCGACCAGTACCCGTACACCGCCGCCGGCAACCCATTACGCAACCTTCTGCCGATGTGGGCTCAGGACGGCGGAGTCGAGACGATCCTGGCCCGGCTCGCCGCGCCAGCAATGCGCACGCGTATCCGCGCCGACATCGCCGCGTCCGGGTTGACCAGCTTCGGGCGCATCCCTTCCTGGGACGCCGTACGGATCGCGATCTCCCCGCACCACCCGGAGTACGCCGGAACGACGATCGCCGAGATCGCCGACCAGCGATCCTGCGATCCCATCGACGCCGTCTGCGACTGCCTCATCGCCGACCGGGGGGCCACGCGGGTCGTGATCGCGAGCATGTCAGAAGACGATGTCCGAGAAATCCTCCGGTCGCCGACCGTGTTCGTCGGGTCGGACAGCTTCGCGCTCTCTCCCTCCGGCATCACCGGGACCGGAAAGCCGCATCCGCGAACCTATGGGACGTTTCCACGCGTGCTCGGCCACTACGTCCGTGATCTTCGGCTCTTGTCGCTGCCCACCGCGATCTACAAGATGACCGGTGGCCCGGCCGCGGCACTGGGGCTCATCGAACGCGGACTGATCCGCGAGAACTACCGGGCGGACATCACCGTCTTCGATCCAGAAACGATCGCCGACCGTGCGACGTACGACGACCCCCACCAGTATCCAACGGGGATCGAGACCGTCGTCGTCAACGGCATCATCGTCGTCGATGGCGGGGAGCACGTGGGGACGCGGCCAGGACACGTCCTGCGGCGCAGCTCGCGCGGCGTCGGATAGTCGCGTGGAAGTGGAGTCTCGGCCTCAGGGCGTCCATCTCGTCGGCAGCGTGCCGCTGGCCAGCGCTGAGGTCGTCTTCCGCACAGTCGCCGGCGAAATCGGCGATCGGCTCCGTCGCATTCCCGACGGCGAGACCGGCCCGCGTTCCGACTGGATCGTGTGGCAGCTCCCTGTCTTCACGTCCCAGCCCCAGCTCGACGTGGTTCCGCCGGGACCGGACAGCTGGCGGCCGCTGCCCCGCGTGCGCGTGGCCGACGGTGTGCGTGCCGACAGCGTGATCTTCGAGGCGCTGGGGTACGCCGACGCGGCGATCGCGTCCTATCGCGTCTTCGCGCGCCTCAAGCGCGACGGACGCGTCCCCGTCGCCTGCCGGTTCCAGGTGAGTCTGCCCACCCCGATCGCGCCGGTCACGGCCTTCGTGGTGCCCGAGTACCAGGGCCTGCTGGAGCGCGCCTACGAGGAGCGATTGCTGCGCGAGCTCAAGCTGGTTCTCCAGGAGGTGCCGCACGATCAGCTCGCCGTCCAGTGGGACACCAACTTCGAGTTCGCGATGCTGGAGGGTCTCTTTCCGGTCTGGTTCGAGGACGTGAAGGGCGGCATCCTCGAGCGCCTGCTGCGGCTGTCGCGTCAGGTACCGCCCGACGTCGAGCTCGGGTATCACCTGTGTTACGGCGACGTCCGCCACCGCCACTTCAAGGAGCCGGCCGATACGCGAAAGCTCGTGGACATCGCCAACGTGCTGGCGGCCAGCCTGGGCCGCCCGCTCAACTGGATCCACCTCCCCGTTCCGCGGAATCGTGTCGACGAGGCGTACTATGCGCCGCTCGGCGAGCTACGCCTGCGAGCCGAGACCGAGCTCTACCTCGGCCTGGTCCACCACACCGACGGCGTCGAGGGGACGACGCGCCGTATCGACGTCGCCGGGCGCTTCGCGTCGGGCTTCGGCATCGCGACCGAGTGCGGCTGGGGCCGGCGCGCGCCTGCGACGATCCCCGAGCTCCTGCGCATCCATCGTGAGCTGAGCTCGCCAGTTCAGGCCGCCCGACCGGGCCACCGCTTCGTGTGGCCCTCCGGCTTCGAGCGGATCCCGGACGAGGACTGGACGCGCCAGCCCGTCGACACGTTCGGGCTCCGCTACGACACGGTCGAGAACCACGGCTGGTACAAGAACCTCGACCCGACGGTGGAGGACCTGGCGCGGCACCTGACCGAAGGCCAGCTCCTGATCGACTATTCGGGCGGGACGGGCATCCTGCTCGACCGGCTCAAGCTGCGTATCTTCGACCGTCAGGTCGGCATGCTGATCGCCGACAGCTCGCCCAAGTTCCTGCGTGTCGCCCTCGACAAGTTCGGCGACGACGAGCGCGTCGCGCTGCGCCTGCTGCGCTGGCGCAGGGACGACAAGCGGCTGGACTGGCTCGACGAGGCGGTCGGGCCTGCTCTGGCGACGCGCGGAGCCGACGCCATCGCCTCGACCAACGCGATCCACCTCTATCTCGATCTCGAGGAAACCCTTGCCTCGTGGGCGCGGGTGCTCAAGCTGCGCGGACGCGCGTTCGTGCAGTCGGGCAACATCCGCAACCCGCAGGCCAAGCCGAGTGACTGGATCCTCGACGAGACCGTGTGGGCCATCCACGAGATCGCCACCGGGCTGGTGCGCAACGATCCCCGCTACGCCGCCTACCGACCGCTCCTCGACGACGAGGCACGGATGCAGGCCCACGTCGCCTGGCGCGACCGCGTGTTCCTTCCCGTGCGGCCGCTCTCGTACTACCTGCAATCCTTGCAGGGCGCCGGCTTCGACGTGGAGAACGTGACCGCGCGCACCATCGAGGCCAGCGTCGATCACTGGTTCGAGTTCCTCAGCGCCTATCACGAGGCCGTGCTCGGCTGGCTCGGCGGCTCGGTCAGGGTGGACGGCACGGCGCCCGGTGAGGACGCCGTGCGCGACCGACTGGGGCTGATCCGCCATGCGATGGGCACGCTCTTCGGCGGCCGGCCCAACTTCCGTTGCTGCTGGACCTACATCAACTGCGTGAAGCGGTAGCTGTCGATCGGCCGGCCGGCGTCAGGGATTTCATTGACATGGAGACCGGCACTGATATTCTCCGAGGCAGCACCATGTCCAGGTCGTACGCCCCGCTGACCGTCGGCCGCGTCCTCGTCGCGCTGATGTTCGGTGCGTACCTGGTCGGACTCGCTCCTCACCTGGTTCACCACCTCTTCGATCACGATCAAGCCCAGGTCGACTGCCCGTTCGCCCTGGTGGCCGAACGGCAGCACGCCTCTCCGGTTCCAGTCATCGCGCCGCTCCCGAGCCCAGTCGTCACGTCAGCCGTCGTACCGACACCGGAACCACCCGCGCGCGATCTTCGTTGTGCTCGGATCGACGCGCGCGGTCCGCCCGCCACCGCCTAAGCCCTTACTCGCTCTCACGCTGTCATCGACCGGGCCACCCGTGTCGGTCGCGGTACGTCCACCGCGAGCCGCGATGCGGGCCACCGCCGTGACAGCTCCAACTGTGTGCCCCTTACTCATGGGAGGCGACTATGCACCCGTGCATCCGGGCGCTCATCCTCATTGGGGCCGGGCTCCTCGCGCTGCCGGCATCCACCGGCTTCGCCCAGACGTCGGCGCCGGCCTCGGAGATCGACCAGCTGAAGCAGGAGCTGCGGAGAATGCAAGAGCGCCTGCAGAAGCTCGAGCAGGCGCCGCCGGCGCCAGCGCCGGCAGCGGCGTCGACGCCGCTCATCCCCGTCGCGGCGCAGGTGCCACCGATGGCGCCGCGACCCGGCGAACGCGAGATCCTGCTCGACCGCGAGCATCCCCTCGAAGTGCTCGGCCTGTCCAAGCCGGAGCTGGGGGGCGTCAGGTTCTCCGGATTCTTCGTCGGCTCCGCAAACTACAACTCACGCATCCAGATGGTTCCCGAGTTCGCGGGCAGCACACCCGTGTCGTCGGAGCCGAACCGCACTGATTTCCGCTTCGACCAGTTCACGTTCGGCGCCTACAAGACGTTCGCGCCCTGGCTGTGGGCGGGCGCCAGCCTCGAGGTCGAGAACCACGCTCACCGGCACAGCCACGGGTTCGATCCCGATTTCGGCTGCCCGAGCATGGACCGGTGCGTCGAGCAGTTCGGCACCGAGGCGGGCACGACCGAGATCAGCCTGCATCGCATGAACATCACCGGGGTCGCGCCGCTCGGCAACGGGTTGGCGATCTCCTTCGGGCGCTTCGACACGCCCTACGGCTACGAGCGTCACGACGCCGCCCTGAACCTCACGGCGACGACGTCCGAGCTCCAGCGCTTCGGCCGGCCGCAGAGCTATACCGGGTTCCAGGCGGCGTACGCCTTCGCGCCCTGGCTCGACGTCGTCGGATGGGTGGCCAACCAGTGGGAAAGCGAGACGACCGAGACGGGGTTCCAGGACAACAACAGCGCCAAGAGTTTCGGGGGCCGGGTGGGATTCACGCCGTTCCAGGGCGATCAATGGCTGAACTTCGGCATCGGCGGCTGGTCGGGACCGGAGCGCGACGAGGACACCCGGCACAACCGCTGGATCCTCGACGCCGACGTCACGTGGTCGCCGATGGCGCGGCTACTCCTGACCGCCGAGCTCCTCTACGGCGGCGAAGCGAAGGTCTCGTTCCGGCGGCGCGGTATCCCCTTCGCCGCACCCTCGGTCGAGAACCGCGACGTCAACTGGCTCGCGCTCTACGCGCTCGCGCACTACGACTTCACGAAGTGGCTGGGGGTGACGTTTCGCTACGGATACTTCGACGACTACGAGGGCTGGCGCACCGGCGTGGCGCAGACCCTCCAATCGTTCACGCTCACACCGATCGTGCACCTGTCGCGCCTGATTCCCGATCTCCGGCCCCTCGGAGTGGCCTACGCGCGCACGCGACATCCGCTCGATTGGGTCGATGTCCGTCTCGAGTACCGGCTGGATCAATCGAACAAGTCCGTCTTCTCCAACTCCAAACCCGGCATCCCCGTGACCAGCGCCGACAAGACGGCCCAAGAGGTGACGTTGCAGTTCGTGGTGAACTACTAGAGGAGATGCAATGATGTTCGGCTTCTATCTGAGGAACCTGCCGCTGAGCGGCAAGGTCTTCTGTACGCTGTTCCTCGTCGGCATCGGGTGCGGTTGCATCGCCGCCTTCACCCAGGCTGCCACCGCCGTCGGGGTCTCGCCGGCGGAGGTGGAGGTCAGTCTCTCGCCCGAGATGCCCATGATGCAGATGCACCACGGTCAGATGAGCGCCGAGAAGGAAATCACGCTGGCAGATGTCTCGGCCGCGGCGAAGGTGTGGATCCGCACCCCCCTGCTGATCCAGACCAGCCATACCCACCTGTTCGGGCAAACTCTCATCGCGGGACTTCTCGGGCTGATCTTCCTCTTCGCGTCGGTCCGGGAAGGAACGAAGGCGCTCATCGTGGCCCTGCCCTTCGTCGGCACGCTCCTCGACATCAGCGGCATGTGGCTCACCCGGTTCGTGTGGCCACCGCTGAGCGTGCTGGTGATCATCGGGGGCAGTCTGTTCGCGCTGGGCTACGTCCTGGTCGCGTTCATCTCGCTCTGGCAACTGTGGCTTACCAAGGAGGCCCGTCCATGACCCACGCCGTGCGCTACGCCGCCGCTATCGTTGCGACGCTCACGCTCGTCGGCGTCGCCGCCGCCCACGTCACGCCTCCGGTCGTTCTCGTCTCCGACCGCGACGTTCTCGCCGGCTCGCTGGCCGGCGCGCAACGGTTGTTCGTGCGCGAGGTGCGGCTGACGCCGGCCGAGCGCCAGGCCATCCAGAAGCAGACGGGCTGGACTCCCGACGAGGACTTCTATCGCTTCTACATCGGTCGCGACGCCCAGGGCCGTCCGGTGGCCGCGACGATCTTCCTCACCGAGTACACCGTCCACGGCCCCGTGCGCGTCGCCGTGGCGCTCGGCCCCGACGGCAAGGTGAAAGGGGCAACGGTCGTCGAGCTCACCGAGGAGACCTATCCCTGGATGCGGCCACTCCTCGATCCTCAGGCTCGCTTCGTCGCGGCGAATCTCAGCAAGGGCCTCGATTCGATGGGGCAGTTCTACGGTCAGATCGTCGCCAGCCTGATCCAGCGGGCGGCGCTGCTCTACGACGTCGGCGTGCTGAAGCGCGGCGATTCCGCGTAGCGCTGATTCACGACGGGGATGACGCGGTCGCTATAGTACTTGCTCGTGACCTCGCCATCTCCGATGCTCATGCTCGCGCGGTGGAGGGCGACGCTGTGCGCCGTCACCCTGCTGACCGTCGCGTTCGCAGCCCAAGCGCAGACCCCGGCCCCGGCCGAAGCCCAAGCTCCCTCCCCGCCGGCCAACCCTCCGGAGAAGGTCGTGCTCCCCCCGGTCACGGTGACGGCCCCGCCGCCAGTCTCGGCCTCATCCGAGGTGTTGATCCCGGGTCGCGATTTCGAGCTTCTCCCTCAGGGTCGGCCCGCCGACGTGCTGCGTCTGATTCCCGGCCTCGTCGTCAGCCAGCGCCAGGGCGGCGGCAAGGCGGAACAATATCTGCTCCGAGGCTTCGATGCCGATCACGGCACCGACGTCGCATTCTTCGTCGATGGTCTGCCGGTGAACCTGCGCAGCCACGCCCACGGCCAGGGTTATGCCGATCTTCATTTCCTGATCCCGGAGACCGTCAAGCTCGTCGAAGGATTCAAGGGGCCGTATTTCGTGGAGCTCGGCGATTTCGCCACGGCCGGGGCCGTCAGATTCGTGACGAAGGACTTCGTCGAAGAAAACATCGCGCAGGCCGCGGGTGGCTCGTTCAACACCCAGCGCTATCTCACGCTGCTGTCGCCAACGCGCGATGCCGTGAAGAGCCTGATCGCCGTGGAGCTGTACCACAACGACGGCCCATTCCAGCATCCGAACGGCTACGACCGCTTCAATCTCTTCGCGCCAAGGCCAGGACAATGCTCACGGAAGGGATGGATCTGTCGCTGTGGGGGTCGTACTACCGGGCGAGCTGGCACGGCTCGGGCCAGATTCCCGAGCGGGCGGTTCGCGCGGGACTGATCTCCCGCTTCGGCGCGATCGATTCCAACGAAGGCGGGCAGACCCAGCGCGCGAACGTGAATCTCGATTGGCGGTGGCGGCTCTCCGACGATCAGCTCGTCACGATCCACGTTTACGGCACCTACTACACGCTGAGCCTCTTCGACAACTTCACCTTCTTTTTGAATAATCCCGACACTGGCGACGAGATCAACCAGCGCGACACCCGCTTCCTCGCGGGCTTCGACGGACAGTACGAGCACCGCAGCCGTCCTTTCGGGGCAGACCTCACCAGCAGCGCCGGGCTCCAGTACCGCGTCGACACACCGCACGTCGTGCTGGCCAATACGGTGCAGCGACATCTCCTCGCCCGAGTGCAGGACGTCCGGATCGTCGAGCAGTCTTACTCACCCTTCGTGAAGTTCGACCTCGCGCCCACCAACTGGCTGCGCGTCGTGACCGGTGCGCGCGGCGACATCTTCACCTACGACGTGACGTCAAAGCTCAACGACGCCCTGAACGGGGACGTCACGCGGGCGCGACCCAACGTCAAGGCCAGCGTCGTCCTCGGCCCCTTCAGACAGACCGAGCTCTTCGCCAACTTCGGGACCGGCTTTCACAGCAACGACGCCCGCGCGCTGATCCAGCAGCCCGGGTTGCCGGCGCTCCCGACCGCCCGCGGCTACGAGTTCGGGGTGAAGACGCGTCTCCTGCCGCGCGTGGAATTTTCCGCGACCTACTGGATGCTCGACCTCGCCAGTGAGCTGGTCTTCAACGGCGACGACGGCACCACGGAGGCACGAGGACCGAGCCACCGTGAGGGATGGGAATTCGCCACTCGGATGACGCTCCTCGACTGGCTGACGTTTTCCGGAAACGTGACGACGACGAGGGCTCGCTTCGACACGGGCGGCGCCGTACCTTTGGCTCCTCGTGTGACCGCCCAGGCCGATGTCACCGCTCGCCTGCCCTGGGGGCTCGCGACCAGCCTCGCCATGCGTCACGTGGGCAACCGCTTCGCCGACGAAGACCGCACGCAGACCGCGCGCGGTTACACGATCTTCGATCTCACCGCGCGATATCGGTATCGGGCGCTCGAGGCATTCATCGGCATCGAGAACCTCACGAACGTCGAGTGGCGTGAAGCGCAGCTCGCATTCACGTCGCGCCTGCGGGGCGAACCGGCGGCGGGAGTCCAGGACATCCACTTCACGCCCGGAACGCCGCGGGCCGTCCTCGGCGGAGTCGCGTTGAAATTTTAGCCGCGCTGCGATCCCTCTCCCGCGCCGTATCCGACGCGAGAGAGGGACGCTCGAGCCGAGCCGTCAGGCGGACTACGAGGTCGGTTTGGTCAGATCTCGCATCTGCTGGCGGAGCTGTTGCATTTGCTGTCGGATCTGCGCGGCCTTCGTCAGCTGATCGGGCGTCAGGACGGCGCGAATCGTGAGCGCGATGGCCAGCCGCTCCTGAGCCATCTGATCACGGAGCTGAGTGATCGACGCCAGGTCTGCCGCCGACGGCGGTGTCGCGCTGTACAGCTTGTCGCCGAGCTGCTGGCGCGCCACGCGCATCTGCTGGCCGAGCGCCTGGAGCTGCGGTCGATGAGCCGTGTAGATCTGGCGGATCTGGGCCTTCTGATCGTCGCTCAGGCCGACGCCACGGAGAATGGGCCAGCCGAAGGCCCCGCCCCCGCCATGGTGTCCGCCCGGTCCTCCCCATCCGTCGGCGAACGCGGTTGCGCTGCTGAGCAACGTTGCGGCGGTCACTGCGATCACGAGTCTGGCGCGTCGGGTCATCGCGATCCTCCTTAATGGCCCTCCACGTCTACTGACGAATGGCCGGCCCGAGGGGTTTACCGCGACACCGCGGTGAAGTAGCATCCCGCCCATCCGAGCCTGATCCGCAGGAGGCGGTCCCCATGAAGAAAGTGCTCGCGCTCGCCGTCTCGATGGTCTTCGTCCTGTCCGCCGCGCTCGTCTGGGCCCAGCCCTTGCCATCGGCCAGGCCCGAGCAGGTCGGCTTCTCGCCAGAGCGCCTGGCCCACATCACGGCGGCGTTCAGGAGCGAGGTGGACAAGGGGCAGCTGCCGGGTGCCGTCGTCGTCATCGCGCGCAAGGGAAAGATCGCCTACTTCGAGAGCGTGGGCTTCCGCGACAAGACCGCTGGAACGCCCATGACGAATGACACCATTTTCCGGATCTACTCGATGACCAAGCCGCTCGCCTCGGTCGCCGCGATGATCCTGGTCGAGGACGGCAAGATCCAGCTCACCGATCCCATCTCGAAGTTCCTCCCTCCGATGAAGAACCTCATGGTCAGCGTGCCGAAGCCCGACGCCACGTACGCCAGGCTCACCTACGCGCTGGTGCCGGCCGAGCGTGAGCCGACCGTGCAGGACCTCCTGCGCCACACCGCCGGCCTCGCCTATTACGAGATCACGACGAACGCGCCGGTGAAGGAGGCGTACGTCAAGACCGGGTTCTACGATACGAAGGCCCAGCCGTTCGATCAGCGCGACATGACGCCGATGGACTACGTCGAGCGCCTGGCCAAGGCGCCGCTCGCGCAACAGCCGGGGCGCGTGTGGGAGTACAGCGTGGCGGTCGACGTGCTCGGCCGCGTGGTGGAGGCGGCCTCGGGCTCGACGCTCGGCAAGTTCCTGGAGACGCGCGTGTTCGAGCCGCTGAAGATGAACGACTCCGGCTTCTCGGTGCCGGCGTCCAAGATGGCGCGCCTGGCTCAGCCCTTCGACAAGGACCCGATCACCGGCGCTCCGATTGCGCTGATCGACGTCTCCAAGCCGCCCAAGAACGACTCCGGCGGCGCCGGCGGTGTGTCGACGGCGGCCGACTACCTCGCGTTCTCGCAAATGCTGCTGGGCGGCGGCCGGCTCAACGGTACGCGTGTGCTGAGCCGCAACACCGTGGCGCTGATGACGAGCGATCACCTTGGTCAGAAGATCCTCGATGCCGGCACCACGCCGGGCGAGCTGCTGCTCGGCTCACCGGGCTACACCTTCGGCCTCGGCTTCGCCGTTCGCCGCGAGGCGGGCCTCGCCGGCGTGCCGGGCTCGGCCGGTGAGTTCATGTGGGCCGGCTACGCTGGGACGTACTTCTGGGTGGATCCGAAGGAGGAGATCGCCGCCGTGCTGATGACCCAGGCGCCCGGGCCGCAGCGCGCGTACTACCGAAAGCTGCTCAAGGCGCTCGTGTACCAGGCCCTGGATTAAGAAAATGGGGGGCCCAGAAATGGCCCCCCATGCCCCCCAGCCTTCGCGGCGCCACGGCCAAGCCGTGACGCCGCTCTATTCTGAAGCCGCGTTCGTGCGCGTGAGTCGGCGCCCTACGCGCCGCGCCGCACGCGGTAGTCCACGTTTTCTCTGACCCACTTCCAGAAGCGGTCCTGATGGGCGAGGTCGGTATCCGGCCTCATCTGGGCGCGCCAGCCCTTCATGACGTCGTACTCCACGGCCCAGAAGCGCACGCGGTCTCGCTTCACCAGCTTTCGCCAGTTGTTGCCGACCGTCGGGTTCGCGTAGGCCAACCGGACGGTTACGTTCTTCGAGAGGTAATCGAGGGGGCTGAGATCGATCCGCTGGTAGGAGGCCGGCGACCCCGACTTGATCGTCCCGTCCGGCACGTCGGGGACGCCGTCGCTGACCACCATCACGGTGATCGGCGCCAGCACGAGGTTCCGCTCCTTCACCGTGCGCGCGATCTGCTGGAAGAACACGTTGAAGTCCGTGAGGTTGTCGGTGGGCGGGAACCACTTCCGGAGATCGGCCTCGATCTGCTTCACGTCCCTGTTGTTGAAGTCGTGGATCGGGTGGAAGGACTTCGGCTCGTTGTTGTCCCTCCCGCCGATGGCCGTCACGAAGAGATCGCGCGGCTTCGCGAGGCCGCCCAGCTCGTGCATGTGGCCGTAGAGGTAATAGCCGAGAAACGTGAGGGCGTCGTCGTAGGCGAACCGGAAGGATCCGCTGGTGTCGACGCCGACGAAGAGCGTCGACCGCTGCGGCTTGTTGTCCTCGGTCTCCGCCGCCGACACCACGACGGCGGCACTGAGGAGAGCGGCCGCGACCAGGCGAGCGATGAGCGAGACGCCCAGGCCGCTCATAGCGTGGCCTGCTTGCGCGGCTGCATGTGCAGTGTTTGCAGGATGTCCCAGGTCTGCGTGATCTCCTTGCCTTCCTTGAAGGGCAGCGAGAAGACCTGGCGCGAGGCGACCAGGACCATGCCGAAGTTGAGCGCGGCCGCCGCGATCTGCAAGACCGGCAGCACCAGATAGTCGAGGACCTCTTCACTCTTGGCGTGGAGCCAATCGATCTCCTTCTTGAGCTCCTCCACCGGCTGCCGCCACCAGGCCACCGCCGGCTTGGCGTTGGCGAGGCGCGGGTCGCCTTCTTCTCCGATCGGCTGCCGGGAGATGAAGGCCAGCATCGGCGGTGTTCCGTACTGGCCGAACAGGAACCACGTCATGCCACGGATACCGATCCATCCGAACGCCGACAGCGACAGCGTGACCGTGAGGCCCATCTTCATGCCCGTCTGCTGCGAGATCCACGGCGTCAGCGCGTCGATGAGCTCGCGGTAGAGGAACATGACCTCGATCCCGCTTCTTCATGGCGTCCATCAGGCTCTGTACGCAGGCGAAGCTGCCCATGACGAGCAGGAGCAGGAAGCAGTAGAGGATGGGGCTCGTGTAGCGCGCGGTGTGCTCGCCACCGACCAGGTCGGTGAGGAGCTCGGTCACGGTCGGCATCAGGGTGTAGCTGAAGATGGCGGCTTCGAGCGCGCACCAGAAGATGAGCATCAGGAACGCGATCCAGGGCACCCCAGGCCTGAAGTAGGTCTGCGTCATCCGGCCCGTCATCGTGAAGGGCATGAGCGCGACCTGGCGGATCACCTCGAGCAGGAGCTTCACTACGAAGGTGGTGAACGTCACCGCCCATCCCAGCGCCACCCCGACGAACCGGAACATCCCCACCCAGTACACCCAGACCGCGCGCGCGGCATCCCACCACGTCAGCATCATGGTCGGGATGAACTGCACGCGCCCCGAGCGGAACGGCAGCGTGTAGAGGGAGAGCTGCGTGCACCACACCGCGGCCACGGCGAGCAGAGCGGGGAAGACCAGGAAGATGTACTTCCCGGTGACGAGCCACCATGGACCCGGAGCGAAGAAGAAGTCCCACAGCGTGTGCTGCATCTTCGGGATCCACGCCAGCGGCGCGATCAGCACGTCCGTCAGCTGACGCCAGGGTTCCGGAATTCGATGAATCAGCTCAAACATTCAGCCCTCCTTGTGCCCGGGACGGCGAACGAGCACCTAGCGCTTAGCAAGCCTGCGGCCGTACGCGTAAGATGCTGATTCGGCGACGATCACGACCGTTCGCCGATGGGCTGTTTGGCATGCCACGAGCGAAATTGACACGACCGTCGCGTTTGACAGTCCAGGAGCGAGGCCCTAGGATCGCGCGCTGAATGACGCCGCGAGTCGACCAGATCCGTGAGCGCGTGAACGCCCGTGACGCCCTGGTGCGCCGCGGTCGCTACGTGAGCCTCGCGTTCCTGCTCGGCGTCGGCGATCAGGAGTACGTCGTCACGATCGAGCACGGCCGCGTGACGTCCGTGGAGCCACGCCGCCTCGCCACCAGCACCGGTCGCTTCACCATCCGCGCAGCGAAGCCGGCGTGGGAGGAGTTCTGGAAGCCAGTGCCCAGGCGCGATCACCACGATCTCTGGTCGATGCTGGCCGCAGGAATCGCGAAGATCGATGGCGACCTGCTGCCGCTGATACAGAACCTCCAGTACTTCAAGGACGTGCTGGCGGCTCCGCGCGATGCCTGAGTTCGAGCCGATCGTCGGGCGCTACTTCACGATGAACGTGGCCGGCGAGGCCTGTCGCGTTTACATGGAGGAGGCGGGCCGCGGCATTCCGCTCGTCTGTCTTCACACCGCGGGCGCCGACGGCCGGCAGTACCGCCATCTGATGGGCGACAGCGCCGTCACCGCCCACTATCGCGTCATCGCCTTCGACCTGCCCTGGCACGGCAAATCCAACCCGCCGGTCGGCTGGCGCGACCGCGAGTACCGGCTGACGACGGACCTTTATATAGAGACCGTGCGGGCCTTCTGCCGCGCGATGGCGCTCGAGCGCCCCGTCGTGATGGGGTGCTCGATGGGCGGGCGCGTCGTGCTGCACCTGGCGCTGAACCATCCCGATGAGTTCCGCGCCGTGATCGCGCTCGAGGGCGCCGACCGGCTCGAGCCCTACTACGACCTGGACTGGCTCCACCGCCCCGACGTCCACGGCGGTGAGGTGAGCGCCGCGTTCGTCTCAGGCCAGATCGCGCCGCAAAGCCCGGACGAGCACCGGTGGGAGACGCTCTGGATGTACATGCAGGGTGGCCCGGGCATCTTCAAGGGCGATCTCTACTTCTACTGGTACGACGGTCACTTCGACGATCGCTCGCCCCGCATCGACACCACGCGCTGTCCCGTCTACCTGCTCTCCGGCGAGTACGATTCCTCGTGCACGCCCGAGCGCACGGAAGCGACGGCGTCGCGCATCAAGGGCGCCAAGGCGACGGTGATGCCGGGCATCGGCCACTTTCCGATGTCGGAAAATCCGGCGCTGTTCAGGAAGTACATCGTGCCGGTGCTGGAGGAGATCCGGGGTTAACCCGGTACTAGTCCGTCCGAACGAACGCGAGCCGATCGTCCCGCGCTCGCGGCTCGTCGAACCCGACCAGACCGAGCTCACGCCGACCGGCATTGGTCCAGAGACAGACGACGTCCCGCCGACCGAAGAACCCCAGCCACGGCTCGTGCAGGAACACCACCGGCCGCTCGCGTTGCACGTCGGGATACGCGGCGCCGAAGTAGAGCGCGTCTTCGTACACGGGCCGCGCGAGGTCGCGCCGGGCCGCCTCTCCGATCGCCTCGTCCGAGGTGACCTCGTGATCGAACTGGAGGAGGACGATCTCACGAACGTGCGGGCTCATGGGCCGCCCCGGGAAGTTGTCCGACGTCACGCACGAGTGCGCATAGCCGTAGTCGCCGGCCGCCACGAGCTCCTCGGTGGATCGGCCATCGCCCGCCGTGATGCGATACGCGAGCAAGCGCTTACTTGCCGAAGACTTCGCGGAGGAGCACCGTGATTCGCGCGGCGGGATCGGTGCGGATCTTTCGCTCTTCCTCGCCGAGCACGTGAAAGAGGCCGTCGAGCGCCTTGCCGACCACGTACGAGTCGAGATCGACGGCATCGACGTTGACGAACGGCAGGGATTGCGCAAAGTCGGCCAGCGCCTTGTACTGCCGGGTCACGCCGACCTGGTTCATCGCCTGCTTCACCGTGGGCCGGAAGGCCGCCGAAAGCTTCTCGGTCGTCTTGCCCTTGAAGTAGTCGGCGGCCGCGGTATCGCCGCCGGAGAGAATCCGGCGGGCATCGTCGAAGGTCATGGCGGTGATGGCGTCGAAGAAGATGCTCAGCGCCGCGGGCGCAGCGCGCTCGGCCGCGCGGTTCATGCTCACGATGAACTCGTCGACCTGCTGGCCGAAGCCGACCGCACGCAGCGTGCGCTCGGCACGCCGCAACTCCTCGGGCATCACGATCTTGATGGCCTCATTCGCCAGGTAGCCATCGACGCGCCCCGTGAGGTTCACCGCGTTCTGCGCTCCGATCTGGAGCGCTTCCTTGAGGCCGGCGGCGATTCTCACCTCGCCCAGCGCCGCGCCCGACGGCGCCGCGCCCGGAGGGAAGATGTCCTTGAGCAGCTTGTCGAGCTGACCCGACGACGCCGCGACAGGAACGGCGAGCCCCAGTGCACAGACGAGGACGATGACGTGCTTCAAGATTACGAAGCGTAACACACTGCTGAAAATCCCAGCGCGCTGCTGCTTTTCGTGGCAGCCCTCGACGACGACTCGCGCCCCTCGACGCCGACTCGCACGGACGACGCGTCGGAACGCGACGCCTATCGATCGAGAAACATTCGATCCTGGCTCGCGCGTGTCGAAAATCGAAGCATCGCCGCGAAGATCTGGCAGGGCGAATGCACTAGACGGGTCACCGGAGGCGTCAAGGCATGAAACCGTTCGTCATCAATCGTTATGGCCGCATGGTCTTTCCCTTCAGCTTCTTCCCCGAGCTCGACTTCTCGGTCTTCGAGACGCTCGATCAGTTCGCTGCCGTGATCCGGCGCGACTTCGAGGAGAAGGCGCCGTCGGAGAGCGACATCGTCAGCAAGGTCGACGCCGGCGACTACCAGAGCCGCTACGAGCTGCTGCGCGACCTGGCGCTCAACCTCTTCTGGGTGAACCGTTACGCGATGACGATGTACGAGAAGCGCCCCACGCGCTGGCGCGACGTGCCGCGGCAGCGCGACGACGTCTTCCTCCCGGTGTTCACGCCGTGGGACGGCGCCGAGCCCGCCGCCACCGTGGAAGGCGGTTATCGCGCGCTAGGACCGACGTGGGACGAGGCGTCCGAGGACAAGGTGTTCCGGATCCTGCTCGACGTCTTCCGCCACAAGAAGTGGGGCGGCGCCGAGCTGCCCGCCATCAAGCCGACGCCGGCCGAGATCCTCGCCAATCCCAAGAACCTCACCTACCAGCTCCTCACCTGGGATCCCGACTATCCCGGCTACGCCTGGGACGACATCATCGAGTGCCTCCACCCCGTGCCCGAGCTGGAGGCGCTGCTGCGCCAGGCGATGGTGCTCCACAACCAGTACCGGTGGGACCGCTCGAAGACGCGGCTCTGCGAGGTGGGCCGGCTCGAGCCCGACGACTACGTCGTCGTCTTCCACCCGCGCAACGACGAGGTGCTGAGCTTCATCCGGCGCGTCAAGTCAGGGCGCCACGTGCGTCGCGTGCAGTCGGTCCTCGTCGAGCCGCGGCCGCCGAAGGTACCCGTCCCGCCGGTGGACGTGCGCAAGCGCTTCGCCGTCCAGCCCCGGCTGGAGGCGCTCGGCGTCTACGTCGGTGAGTGCATCTGCGCCAACGACGATCTCATCCGGAACGCGGCGTATTGCTGGTCGCCGATGACCGCCGAGGCGATCCGGCGAAAGACCGGCATCGAGGAGCGACGCTACACCGAGCTCGACCTCGACCACATCGCGCTGATCGCCGCCCGGCGTGCGCTGGCCAAGTCGGGCCGGCGGCCGGAGGAGATCGGCGCCGTCGTGTTCTGCTCGTGCACGAGCACGAAGATGATGCCCTCGGTGGCTGCCTGGCTCTCCGGCCAGCTCGGCATGTTCCAGACCCACGCGTCGTGCGACCTCGTGGCCGCCTGCGCGGGGTTGCCCTACGGGCTCGCCGAGGCGGTGCGCCTGCTGCAAGAGGTGGGGCGCCCGGTGCTGGTGGTCTGCGGCGAGAAGTTTTCGGACAAGATCGGCACCGTCCGCACGTCGCGCATGATCTTCGGCGACGGCGCCGCCGCCCTCGTGGTGGGGCCGGCGCCGGCGGGCCAGCCGGCCGATATCGAGTGGTATCAGACCTACGCGAGCGGCCCGATGAGCGAGGTGGACTCGATCATCTGGCCCAACCCGGAGTTCGACAACCACATCACGGTGTTCGGGCCCGAGGTGCGCGCGCTGGTCGGCCGCTACCTCGCGCAGATGATGGACGAGCTGGGGGCGCTGCCACACCCCGACGGGGCGCCGGGCTCGCTGCTCGACGCCATCGAGCTCGTGGTGCCGCACCAGGCCAACAAGACGATGGTCACCGACCTGGCGCGGCAGGCGGGCATCGCGCCCGAGCGGCTCTACTTCAACATCGAGCGCGTCGGCAACACGTCGTCGGCGAGCATCCCCATCGCCATCCGCGACGCCGTCCACGACGGCGTGATCGATCGCCCGATGCGCATCTTCGCGCCGGGGTTCGGGGCGGGAGCAGTCGCCGGCTACGCCGTCATGCGGATCGATCCGGCGATCGTGGCGTGACGATTACGAGTTGGCGTCGATGGAGCGACAGGCGGCATCCCGCTGTCAACATGTCAGGGCGATGTGTCATGAGGGCGTCGGTGCCGATTCGTGATCGGCATACAAACATCACGGAGGTCGTTGTTTTTCGACGCTCGTAGGCTGTGGCATCGCTGTTGCTCCACGACGTCCATCACAATACGTATGACGATTCTTCGCCGCTTCGTCGATCTCGATGGCCGCCGGATTTCCTGTCTCACCGCGGGGGATCCATCCTCCGCGCCACCGCTGCTCCTGATCCACGGCTCGGGTGTGAGCGCGGGCTACTGGGTCAATCAGCTCCTCGGGCTACGCGACGCATTCCGCGTGATGGCGATCGATCTCCCCGGACACGGGAAGTCCGATCCGATCCCGAACGCGAGCGTCGAGACGTATGCCGACACCGTGGCGAAGTTCCTCGCCGCCGTCATCCCGCGCCCGGTGATCGTCGCCGGGCACTCGCTCGGCGGCGCCGTCGCCATGGCGCTGGCTGCGAGGCAGCGCGAGGTCGTGAGGGGCCTCGTCCTCCTCGCCAGCTGCGCCAAGCTTCCGCAAGTCGAGAGCCCTGGCGAGCGCCTGCTCGCGTTTCTTCCCGGGCCACTCCGGCGGATCCTCTTCTTCTCGATGGCGCAGAAGCTCCTGTTCGCGCCCGGCGTGCCGATGGGCGCGGTCAGCATCGGGATGCAGGAGCTCAGATCCTGCTCGCCGGAGACGATCCTCTCCGACGTGCAGGCCGCCCGGGCCATGGACCTCAGCGAGCAGGCGACGGCGATCGACGTTCCCACGCTGGTCCTGTGCGGCAGCCGTGACCGCCTCACGCCGCCGGCGCTCTCCGAGCAGCTCCGCTCGCTGATCCCGCGCGCGCGGCTCGGCATCATCGAAGGGGCCGGCCACATGCTGCTCCTCGAGGTGCCGGAGCGCGTGAACCAGGCGATCCTCGACTTCGCAAAGACACTCACCGTCGAGATCCGCTCGTCGGTCCTCGCGCAACAGCTCCGCGGCGTCTCGCTCATCCGGCGCCTCCTGGACTGGGCCTGGAGCAAGGCGCCGAAGACGGCGTGAGATTTGTTGAAGGCGCTTGCTCGCGTTAGTAGACTTTTGACTGCGGGGCGTTCCGCTCCGCCCAAGGAGGAATGCGTGATGGCGAAGTGGCTGTGTGCCGCCGTGACGATTCTGCTGATGTTCTCGGTGGTTGGCGCCTGGGCTGCTGAAATGGAAGGCAAGATCCAGACGTTCGACACCTCGGACCGGACCATGGTGCTCGACAATGGGATGCGCGTCATCGTGGCGGACGGTGTGGCCATCGAGGGCTTGAGAGAGGGCAGCGAGGTGAAGGTGACGTTCGAGGAGCGCGACGGGAGGAACGTCGCCACGGTCGTCGAAGTAAAGTAACCACGTCAGAGCGCAGCGGCGGGCATGTCCTCGAGGACATGCCCGCTTTTTATTTCGGCGCCTCCGCCGGCACGTCCGACGATTTCATCAGGCGCGCGATCGCGGAGGACGAGACGAGGGTGGTCTCGCCAGGAACCGGGACCTCGAAGACCTGGGGTGGCGTCGGCTGGGGTGGCGTCGTGCTCACCCGCGCCGTGCGGTAGCTCTCGACGATCCCGATCAGCTCACCCGTCCTGGCGTCGAAGACGCCGCCGCCGCTGGCCCCGTAGCTGACCGACGCGTCGACCATGCGCGCGGGCCCTTCGAACGCGTCGTCACCAGCGTCGGCGCTGATCTGGCTGACCACGCCGGCCACGACCGTGAGTCGGCGGCCCCAGGGAAACGCCAACACCCACACGTCGTCACCGAGCTTGGCGATTTCCTTGAGGTTCGCGGCCGGCAACACGATGCCTTCGGCCACCAGCAGCGCGACGTCGGCATCGGGGCTCGACGCGACCACGACGACGTTCGTCCGGTCCTTGCGACCAGGGGCGGTCAGGTGGATCTGCTGGGTCGTGGCCGGCTCGAGAAAATGGCGCGCCGTCACGATCCAGGAGCGCCGAGTCGCCACGTCCGAGGCGACCACGACACCGGAGGCCGACCGGCGCACGCCGCCTTCCCGGTCGCACCGAAGCTGGACCGTCGACGGCAGGATCTTCCGGATGACCTCGTCGCGAGTCGTCAGCGCGCCGCTCGAGGCGCATCCGGAAATCAGGAGGGTGAGGGCCGCAACACCGACGGCGAGCCTCATGCGAGCCCATTCTGACCGAGAACACCCCGGACGACAAATGCTGAGTTCAGCGAAGCACGTCGAAGGCGGCGCCGCTTGGCGCGCTCCGGCGCCCGCTGGCCAGCGCCACGATCGCTCGAGCGACCGACTCTGGCCGGATGAGGCCGGCGCGCTCCCGCGCCGTGACGCCCACCGCCCGACGCGCCAGCTCGGTGTCGACGAGCCCAGGGCAGACCGCCCACACACTGACGCCGGTGCCGGTCAGCTCGGCGGCGAGTGCCTCCGTCAAGCCGACGACGCCGAACTTGGTCGCGCAGTAGGTGACGTACTCCCCGATCCCCTGCTTGCCGAGCTGCGACGCCACGTTGATGATCGACCACTCGCCCTGCCGGTGCAGCCAGCGAAGCGCAGCGCGACTCATGAGGAGCGTTCCGCGGAGGTTGACGGCAAGCATCCGCTCGAGATCGCTGAGGGCCAGTCGGGCCAACGGGCCGGCCGTGAGAACGCCCGCGTTGTTGATCACGCAATCGAGCCGGCGGAATCGGCGAAGCCCTGCCCGCACGGCGCGTTCGACGGAGCGGGAGCTTGCGACGTCGGTCGGGACGAACAGCGCCGGTGCGCCCGTTCGCGTCAGCATCCGCTCGACCCGTCGCCCGAGCGTCGGGCGCAGCTCCGCGATGACGACGGCCCAGCCCTGCGCGGCGAAGGCTTCGGCGGTCGCGCGGCCGATGCCGCGGCCGGCGCCCGTGACGAGCGCGACGCGCTGATTCACGCCGTCAGTGGCTCCTCACTCGTCGCCCAAGCCGAAGTCCTCGGGCGGGATAGCCGCCATCGCGCACAGGCTAAGCACGACCTCTCGGCCTAGACGCACATCTTCAGAAACAGAAGGCATCTCGACGAGGTTCGCCCGATCACCCTTACCACGTCGGAGGTAGACGAGCTTCGCTCGGCCTTCGGGATGCGAATCGTGTGTTTGGTGTATCCATACCGCTTCGCTTGCGTAATGAATTCCCCCAGAGTGGGCGTCTGGGAGAATCGCCGGACCAAAATTAGGCGGCGTTTGGCGGCGCGACGCGGACTTGAGGCGGCGGAACGACGAACCCGTTGGTTCTCACAGGACGGAAATTAACCGCATGAACCGACAGAGGAATCTTCGAACGTTCGAACATGTCCCAATACTTCCGAGGTGCGGGCGACAAACTCCGGAATGGGCGCTGGTTATGATGAAGGCGGACAGCAATATGACCAAGGATGAGCCGGTTGAGATTCTTATACAGCTGAGGGAGAGTCCGCGCTTGTGTCGCCAGATTGTATTCTAAGCACCGCACGCAGAGCCAATCTTCTTCCTGGAAGACGAGCGCTCGAATCAGGATTTTCCGGACACTCTTCCGCTTCGTCTGCATGCTGGATGCAGATTAACACCGGCCACGAGGACCTCAAAGATGGGTTGCGCAGGCGCGTCGTGACCATATATCGTGACCATATATAAGGTCGCGCCATGGACAGGCCCCTGCGCGACGTAGTCTCCAGCCTCACGCTCGAGGCCGCTGGTAAGATCGTCGACGGCGCGCTCCGCGCCGCGCGTGCCGAGAATCTCTTGCCGCTGGCCGTCGCGGTGCTCGACTCGGGCGGCCACCTCGTGGCCTTCAAGCGCGAGGACGGCTGCGGGCTCCTGCGCGTGGAGATCGCCCAGGGCAAGGCCCGCGGCTCTCTCGGCATGGGCATCCCCTCCCGTACGATCGCCCAGCGCCTGAGCAACCGCCCCAATTTCATCACGGCCGTCGTGGGCGCCTCGGGCGGCGAGTTCGTCCCCGTCCCCGGCGGCGTCCTCATACTGGACACGCGCGGCGCCGCGATCGGCGCCGTCGGCATCAGCGGCGACACGTCGGACAAGGACGAGTACTGCGCGATCCAGGGCGTGCGCGCGGCAGGCCTGACCCCGGACCCCGCCGAGCCGAATCCGGAGTGGAAGACCGGCGGCTTGTAAGGCCACTCCCTGGCACCCCGAGTGCAGCGTGCCTCTCCGAGAGGTAACTGCAATGACGGACGTAGCGCTTCTGATCCTCAGGATCGTCACAGGCTGTCTCCTGATCGGTCACGGCTCGCAGAAACTGTTCGGATGGTTCGGGGGCCCCGGGCTGGCCGGCGCCGGCGCCTGGTTCGAGTCGATCGGCCTCAGGCCAGGGCGCTCGTGGGCCGCGCTGGCGGGCCTCACCGAGCTGGGCGGCGGTCTCCTGATGGCCGTCGGCTTCCTCAATCCCCTGGGCCCGATCGCCGTCATGGCGGCGATGGCGGCGGCCTGGCTGAAGGCCCACTGGGGTAAGCCCATCTGGGCCACCGCCGGCGGCGGCGAGCTACCGGCGACGTATCTCACGATCGCGCTGGCGCTGGCTCTCGCCGGCCCGGGCGCGTACTCGCTGGATGCCAGCCTCGGCGTGCGGGTACCCGGTGTCGTCAGCAGCGTGGTCGCGATCCTCGCCGCGATCGGGGTGATAGCGACCCTGGCGTGGCCCGCGAGGAGTGCCGAGCGGGCGAGGGCCGACCGCAAGGACCGGGCCGCCTAGCGAAGCCCGTCGGTCGCGCGGGCTACACCGTTTCCACGAAACCTGGTTTCCCTGGAAACGTGGTAAGGAAGTCTGGTGCGACCGACGGTGCTCGCCATCGCCGCGCTCCTCCTGCTCGCCTCGGCGGCCGCTGCCATCGCCGCGCCCGAGGGCCAGATCACCTGGGCGGCGCACGTGACCCTCTCCGCCATCCACGACGCCGTGGTGAAGCCGATGCCCGGCAACCCGCTGGCGCCCTGCCTGGCCCAGGCGTGGAGCGTGTCGAAGGACGGCCTGGACGACGTGAAGTTCTCCTTCGAGCGCTACCGTGGCAACAGCGCCTCGCTCTTCAAGAGCAAGGTGGCGCGCGTCGAGGTGGTGGATCTCAAGCGCGTCCGGTTTCACCTCAAGCAGGCGTGGCCCGACTTCATGACCTTCTACGCCACCTCGGCCACCGGCGCCGCCTACGTCGTGCCCAAGAAATACCTCGAGCGCGTGGGCGACGAGGGATTCAAGAAGCACCCGATCGGCGCCGGCCCGTACAGGTTCGTCGCGTTCAAGCCGGGGATCGAGCTGACGCTCGAGGCCTTCGACGGCTACTGGCGCAAGACGCCGAGCGTGAAGACACTCGTCATGCGCGCCGTCCCCGACGAGACCACGCGCCTGGCCGCGCTGAAGCGTGGCGAGGTGGACGTGGCCTACAGCATCACCGGCCCGCTGGCCGAGGAGCTACGGCGCACGCCGGGGCTCACGCTGGTGCCGACGATCTTCACCTTCAACGTGTGGCTGCTCTTCACCGACCAGTGGGATCCCAGGTCGCCCTGGCACGACCGCCGGGTGCGCCTGGCCGCCAACCATGCCATCGATCGCCAGGCCATCAACCAGGCCGTCTATCTCGGGCTCGGCAAGGTGGGCGCCAGCTTCATCCCCTCGGCGATGGAGTACTACTGGGCGCCGCCCGCGTACACCTACGACGTGGCCAGGGCGAAGCAGCTTCTGGCCGAGGCCGGATATCCGAATGGGTTCGACGCGGGTGAGCTCTCGGGCGATATGGTCTACGGCAGCGCGATCGGCGAGCCGGTGGCTGGCTTTCTCCAGGCGGTGGGCATTCGCGCGCGGCTGCGCCTGATCGAGCGCACGGCCTTCTTCAAGGAGCAGTCGGAGAAGAAGCTCCGTCACGTGGTGCAGACCCAGAGCGGCGTGCCCGGCAACGCGGCGACTCGCATCGAGCAGTACGCCGTCTCCGGCGGCTACTTCACCTACGGGACGTATCCCGAGATCGACGGCCTCTTCGCCGAGCAGGCCAGCGAGACCAACGCCCGCGCCCGCCAGCAGATTCTGATCAAGCTCCAGCAGGTCATCCACGACCGCGCGATGTTCGGCCCCATCATCGAGCCGGCGTTCCTCACCGGCGTGGGGCCGCGGCTGGAGGTGCACGGCTTGAACGCGATGCCGAACCATCCGTACTCGGCGCCGTACGAGGATCTGAAGCTGAAGGCTCGATAGCGCGCGGCGCCTGTTGGCACTCTCACCCCACGTCATCGCGCTCACGAGCGCGCTGTGCTCGGCGGTCGCGACGATCCTGATCCAGCGCGGGCTGCGGCGCTCCAACTTCTACGCCGGCTTCTGGATCAACGTCCTCGTCGGCGTCATCGGCCTGTGGTCGGCCGTTGTTCTGTTCGTTCCGCGCGAGGCATATTCGTGGCGCGCGGTGCCGTACTTCGTCCTCTCGGGTGCGGTCGGCACGACCGGGGGCCGACTCTTCCGGGTCATCGCCATCGAGAAGGTCGGAGCTCCCGTCGCTGCCTCCATCGGCAACCTGACTCCCCTGATGGCCACCGGGCTGGCCATTCTGCTGCTGGGCGAGCACGTGACGCTGCCCATCGTCACCGGCACGCTCGTCATCGTGCTTGGAACGGTCCTGCTCTCGCAGAGCGGAAAGCACGTGGGCTTCGAGCCGCGACATCTCGTCTATCCATTCGTCTCGGCGTCGTGCTTCGCGGTGGTGGCCATCATCCGCAAGCTCGGCCTGTTCCACTCCGGCCCCCTCTTCGGCGCCGCGATCAACATGGCCGCGGCGATGATCACGTCGACCGCCTTCGTCCTGGCCACGGGCAACCGGGCGGCGCTTCGCTGCGAGCCACGCAGCCTGCTCTACTTCGCCGGGGCCGGCCTCTGCGAGAACACGGGCGTCCTCCTGTTCCTGCTGGCGCTGGGTCTCGGCGAGGTGAGCGTGGTCACGCCGCTGGCCGGCGCGGCGCCCCTCTTCGTCCTCTTGCTGGCGTTTTTCTTCCCGGGCGCGGCGGGCAAGCTGAGCTGGCGGGTCGTGGTGGGAGCGATGCTGATCGTGCTGGGCGTGTTCTTGCTGACGGGATGGCGGTAGACCGGGAACCTACGCGCCGTCGACCGGCGCCACGTAGTCGCGGACTTCCGTAACGCCTACGATCCCCGCATGTTCCAGGCGCGGAGGCCGTCTCCCTCGCGTCGCTGACCTCCCCTCTTGCACGGCCCTTCCAGACGAGTCCGACAAAAAACTTCTCAATACACCGGAACAGGTGACACGTTAGTTAGCACGCCCGGTTACTGCACCGGACGGGCTCGAGGGTCCAGGATCAGTCGCGAGGTCAACATGGCGAAATTCTTTGGTTCGTATCTGGAGCGAAAGCCGGTCGACCGCACCGTCCTCCGTTGGCTCACCCAGCTCCCCGATGACTTCTACGTGTTCGTGGAGCTTCAGGGAGGCGATTTCCAGGTCGATTTTCTCGTGCTCAAGCCGACGGGCATTTTCAACATCGAGGCGAAGAACTGGCAGGTCCGGCGCGCCCATCTCGACTCTGACTGGGAGCTCGCCGACGGTCGCCAGCTGCACAGCCCCGTCATTCAGGCGCGCGAGCAGTGTGATCGTGTTGCCAACTATCTCCTGCTCCAGCGTGATCGCTTCATGTCCCGTGATCTGGCCGACGTCTTTCTCGACAAGAAGAACGATTTCAAGATCTTCCCGATCGTGGCGATCTCCCATCCGCGGCCTCCGGCGAGTGTCCCGTCGCATCCTTATTTCAAGATCTTCGTCGACGCCGACCACCTGAAGAAACATCTCGAGCGGTTTTCGTGGGAAGTGGACACGCCGGCTGAGCATCGTCAGCTGAAGCTCGACAAGAAGGCAATGACCGAGCTTGTGGAGCTCTGGAAGCTTCAGCGCATCGACCCCACGACGTTAGCCCCCGCCGCAGCGCCGTCTCAAGCTCAGGCGGGAGCGCCCTCTCCAGTCCCCGCTGCCGAGCCACAACGCACTCCGGCGAAAGCGCCCAGCGCCACCGGCATAACCGTGACCGACAGCCCGTATCAATACACCTACACCGTCACGGGCGACGCGTTCTACGGGCGCAGCCGCGAGCTGGAGCTCATCAGGCGCGCTCTCGTCGCCGATCCGCCTCGGCCGGTCGCCATCCAGGGACTCCAGCGCACGGGCAAATCCTCCCTCGCGCTCGAGAGCATTGCGCGTCACGTCGGGGAGAATAAATCCTCCGCCGTCTTGAAATTCGATTTTCGTCGGCTCTGGCAAGAAGGCCTCAAGCAAGATGAGGACGTCACGAAAGAGCTCCTGAGCCAGCTGTCGGACGTCCCCGGTGAGGCGAAGACCGGAAAAGTCCTGGGGGCGTACCGAGAGGCGGAAGCCTCGGGCGCCATCATCGATCAGCGGCGGCTGTTCATGCAGGCCCTCCGGGAAAATCGACGCCGGAGCAAACAGACCATCCTGTTCCTCGATGAGTGCCAGGACATTGCCGACGCGCTCGTCGAGGCAAAATACAAGACGTTCTTCAGCTTCATCGAATCTCTCTGCAAGGACGAGGCCCTAGGGCTTCGCATCGTCGTGGCGTGCCGACCGACGTTCTTCGAGCTCCAACCCATCAAGCACATCAATCTCGGTCGTCTCTTCGAGATCGTCACGCTCGGCCCCCTCGAAGAATCCGCCGCGATGCCCATCGTCAATCGAGGCGACGCCTGGTTACACTTCGACGACGCGTCCAAGCAGCGAATCCTGTTCCTGACCGGCCGACACCCGTTCTGGCTTCAGTTCCTCTGTCACCGGATCTTCGAACGGTGGGTTCTCGGTCGTGTTCCGAAGGTGGACCGGGCGTTCGTGGACGAGACGTTCGCTCACATCATCAAGGATCCAGGATGTCGCCCACAGTTCTATCTGCTGTACCAGGAGGTCGAGAAGGACGAGTCGGCGTTCACGCTGCTGCGCCATCTCGCCGAGGTCATAAAAGGGGAAGGCGCCACGGTGCTCACGTCCGCGCTCTCCGGGCCCTGGCAGGACAAGCAAACCCTTCGAGTTGCCCTCAAACCGCTCGTCGACAACCAGATCGTCACCGTCGAAGATGTCCCCCAGGCTCCTGCTGTGCGCTTCCGCGTCGAAGCGCTGCGACGGTGGATGCGGCCCAATCTGATCACGTTGTAGGGAAGACGCCGGCGTCTCGGCCGCCTTGACTTCGCGAAGAGGCGGATGCTATCGGTGAGGCGCACTCATCGCGAGCAGGAGGTCTTCCCCATGACTCGCAAAGCATTCATCGGTCTCGTCGTCGTCGTTATCGTGGCTGCCGTCTTCGTGCTGATGACCGGGCCCGGCGCCGACGCCCAGGCCCCAATCCGGATTGGCGCTTCACTGTCGATCACGGGCACGTATGCAAAGCTCGGCAAGTACCAGCACGAGGGCTATCAGCTCTGCCAGAAGGATCTCAACGCCCAGGGCGGATTGCTCGGGCGCAAGATCGAGTTCGTGGTCTACGACGATCAGTCGATGCCGACCACCGGCGTCCGCCTCTACGAGAGGCTCCTCACCGAGGACATGGTCGACGTGGTGATGGGACCGTACTCCTCGCCCGTCACCGAGGCGGTGGCCAACGTGACCGAGAAGTACCGGAAGGTGATGGTGGCACCGTTGGCTGCGACGACGTCCATCTTCCGGAAGGATCCACGACGCAAATACATCTTCATGATCCTCTCGCCCGCCGAGGCCTATTTCGACGGTCTCACCGATATCGCTACGAAGCGCGGGCTCAAGACGGTAGCCGTCATCAATGAGGACACGCTCTTCTCCAAGGCCGCTGCGGCTGGCGCGGTCAATGTGGCGAGGAAGAAGGGTCTGCAGGTCGTCTTCATGGAGGCGTATCCGAAGGGCAACACGGACTTCTCCGGGCTGCTCACGAAGATCAAGGGCGCCAATCCCGACGTGATCGCCGCCGCCACCTACTTCGACGACGCGGTCGCCCTGACCCGACAGATGAGGGAGCTCAACGTCAACCCGAAGATGTACGGGGTCACGATCGGAGGTGACCTGCCGGAGTTCTACGACACGCTCAAGAGCACCGCCGAATACGTCTACGGCGCCACGCAGTGGGAGCCCATGCTCGACTACCCGGGCAACCGCGAGTTCGTCGAGGGCTACAAGGCCGAGTTCAAGCGCGAGCCATCCTACTTCGCCGCCGCGGGTTACGCGGGTTGCCTCGTCTACGCGGAGGGCGTCAAGCGCGCGGGAAGCCTCGACGCCGACAAGGTCCGCGAGCAGATCGCCAGGCTCGAGCTACGCACGCCATTCGGTGATTACAAGGTCGACCAGGACGGGGTCCAGATCGCGCACAAGATGGTCACGTTCCAGTGGCAGAAGGAAAAGAAGGTGATCGTCTGGCCCGACGATCTCGCTCAGGGCAAGGTCCTCTTCCCGACGCCGCCCTGGACGAGTCGCTGAGTGAAGGAGTCCTACTTCAAGAAGCGCACCACCTGAGCTACGAGGTCCGGAGCGCGACGGTGGCGGCAGCGACGTAGCCGTCCCCGTCGCGCGCCATCGTCCACATCACGAGGGACT
>MNEG01000118.1 GCA_001917585.1 Candidatus Rokubacteria bacterium 13_1_40CM_68_15 | reverse complement strand
GAGGCGCTTGCCGAGGAGACGTTCGGGCGGCTCCGCAACGTCGTGTGGATCGTGGACATCAACCGGCAGAGTCTCGATCGCATCGTGCCCGACGCCCGCCGGCACCAGTTGCCGGCGCTCTTCGCCTCGTTCGGCTGGCACGTGATCGATCTGCGCTGGGGTCGGCGCGCGACCGCGATGTTCGGGCGGCGCGGCGGCGAGCGGCTGCGACGTCGCCTCGAGGAGATGCCGTACGGCGAGTACCAGCGCCTCATCCGCGTGCCCGTGCCGTCGGTGCGCAAGGCGCTCGTCGACCCTGGCCTGGATCGCTTGCTCGGTGAGGTTTCCGATGAGGAGCTTGCCGCGATCGTCTCCGATGTCGGCGGCCACGATTTCCGCGCGGTTCTCGACGCGCTGGCGGAAGTCGACCACGAGCGCGATCGCCCCGTCGTGATCCTCGCCCACACGATCAAGGGCTGGGGCCTGCCGCTCGCGGCGGATCCCTTGAACCACACGGCGTTGCTCACATCGGCCCAGATCGAGGACCTCCGGGCGACGCTCGGGGTGAAGGCCGGCGACGAGTGGGCGCCCTTCCCCGCCGGCAGCCCGGAGGCGGCGTGGATCCGCGCGTTGCCGCCGCTCTTCTCACCCCCGGTATCGGCGGCGGCGCCCGAGATCCCCGAACAGCTCGATGAAGACTATCCGGACGAGACGTCCACCCAGGAAGCCTTCGGTCGTGCCCTCGGCGCCCTGGCGCGGCGGCCGGCCGGCGACGCCATCGTCACCGTGTCGGCCGACGTGGCCGTGACGACACACCTGGCCGGGTGGATCAATCGCAAGGGGCTCTACTTCCCCGAGGCGCGGCCGAACTTCTTCGCCGACGTCGCTCAAGCCGTGCAGTGGCGCGAATCCCCTGAAGGCCAGCACATCGAGCTCGGCATCGCCGAGCACAACCTCTTCCTGTTGCTGGGGGCGCTCGGCCTCTCGCACGAGCTGTCGGGGCGAACCCTGTTGCCCATCGGCACGCTCTACGATCCGTTCGTCAACCGCGGCCTCGACGCGCTCTACCACGCCCTCTACGCCGGCGGTCGCTTCGTCGTCGTCGCCACGCCGTCGGGCGTCACCCTCTCGCCCGAGGGCGGCGCCCACCAGTCCGTCATCACGCCGAGCGTGGGCGTGGCGTTGCCCGGCATCGCGTATTACGAGCCGGTATTCGGTCGCGAGGTCGAGTGGATCCTGCTCGCCGGCCTCCGCCAGATCGCGCGCCGCGAGGGCGAAAGCCTTTATCTGAGGCTCTCGACCCGGCCGCTCGACCAGCGCATGGCGCCGGCGCCCGGCGCCGATCACCGCGCCGACGTGCTACGAGGCGGCTACCGACTCGTGGACGCGCGCCCGGACCCGGGCTGGGACGCCGAGGACAGTGCGGTGAACATTTTTGCCGCCGGTGTGATGGTGGCCGATGCTGTCGCCGCCGCACGCCAGCTCCGCGAGCACGGTGTCTTCGCCAGCGTCTTCGCGGTCACCAGCCCCGACCGGCTGTACCGGGGCCTGCGCGAGCCCGATTCCCATCTCCTCCGCCTCGTCGGAGCCGACGAGGAAAACGTGCCCGTCGTGTCGGTCCTGGACGGCCACTCGCATGCTCTGGCCTTCCTCGGCTCGGCCCTCGGCGTGCCCCAGACGGCGCTCGGCGTCGACGATTTCGGCCAGTCGGGCGCTCGGCGGGATCTCTATCGCCACTACGGCATCGACGCCACCGCCATCGCACGGGCGGCCCGGCGGCTCCTGGGGGACGCAACCACCTGAGTGGTCCGCATATGCGGACCACTTTCGCCAGGCCCGAGGCCCCGCTCGGCGTGATATCCGGGAATGTGGGATTTTCTCGGGCGGCTACCGGCAGTCCAGGCGACGCCGCCCGTCTCGACCGTCGGCGCCAGCGGCTTCGCCAGGAGCTGGCTGTCCGCGCGACGGTGGCGACCCTCATCTTCGTCTTCGATCACATCTTCGATCTCAGCACCGGCCGGGGCCCGAACCCGGTCGTCCGCATCGAGGCGGTGCTTGGCCTCGCGCTGAATCTTCCGTACTACGCGCTGGGGCGGACGAATCGGTGGCCCCGGGCTCAGGCGTACGTGCGCATGCTCGTGGACATCGTGATGATCACGGTCGGCCTGGGGAGCGTGGGCGGTCTCGATGCCGCCGGCTTCCTGGCCGTGTACACGATCGTGCCCCTCTATTGCGGGCTCGTGTTTTCGAGCGCCGCGTGTGTCGTCGCCACCGCGGTTTCTACGGGCTGCTACATCGTCCTCGTCTCCATGCAGAACGTCGGCTGGCTGCCGCGACCGATCGTCGCGCCGACGGGGAGCGCCGGGATGGCCGCGTTCAACCTCCTCATCCTGAACATCGTCGGCGTCCTCACCGCCGTCCTCTCCGAGGCCTACCGCCGGAGCCGTCAGCGTCAAGTCGCGCTCAACCGGGAGCTCGAACGGGCCAACGATCAGGCCCAGCTCCTCAATGCGGAGATCCAGCGCGCCGCCCAGCTCCGCGTGCTCGGCGAAGTCGTGGCCGGAATCACCCACGAGCTCGCCAATGCACTGACCGTCGCGTCCGGTCACCTCGGGCTCGCCCGCAAGAAGGCGGAGAGCATGCCGGACGTGAGCGCCAACCTGGCCCACGTCGAAGAGAGCTTCGAGGGCGCGATGCGGATCATCCGCAACACGCTCCAGACGGCGCGCCAGCCGGCGGCGGGGCCCGTGCTCGTGTCCGTCCCCGAGATGGCACGCCGGGTTGTGGATCTCAAGGCATACGATTTTCGACGCGATCGCATCACGGTGCACGTCGACTTTCCCGCCCAGTTCCCGGAGGTCCGCTGCCTGCCATTCCAGCTCCAGCAGGTGCTGCTGAATCTCGTCACGAACGCCCAGCACGCGCTGCGCGATGTGGAGCCGCCCCGTGAGATCCACATCGTGGGACTGACCGCTACCGACAACGTCGTCGTCGAGGTGAGCGACACCGGTCCCGGAATCCCGCCTCAGACGCTGCCACGGGTCTTCGAGCCGTTCTACACGACGAAGCGCGACGGCACCGGCCTAGGCCTCTCCATCTCCGCCGGCATCATCCGCGACCTCGGCGGCGAGATCAGCGCGGAGAACCGCGGCGGGCGCGGAGCCTCGTTTCGCATCCGAATTCCCGCCGCCCGCGCCGAGGCTCCCGCTCACTGACGGCAGGCGCCGCCGGCTCGACGGCGTGCGTACAATCGAAGGCGATGGCGACGCGCGAGCCGCATCCCTCCGCCGCGCCGTTCGTGCCGGCGGCCCGGCCCACGCTTCAGCAGTTGCGTCAGGCGGCCGCCGGCTGCACCGGCTGTCACCTGTACGAGTGCGCGACCCAGACGGTCTTCGGCGAGGGCGACGCTCGTGCGCGGGTCATGTTCGTGGGCGAGCAGCCGGGCAACGACGAGGACCTCAGCGGCCGGCCGTTCGTGGGGCCGGCCGGCAAGCTGCTGGATCGGGCCCTCGAAGAGGCCGGCATCGATCGGCGTCAGGCCTACGTCACCAACGCGGTGAAGCACTTCAAGTGGGAGCCGCGCGGCAAGCGGCGCATTCACGCGAAGCCGAATGCGGCCGAGATCGCGGCCTGCCGACCCTGGCTCGACGCCGAGATCTCCCTCATCCAGCCCACCGCCCTCGTCTGCCTCGGCGCGACCGCCGCGCAAGCCCTGCTCGGGCCACGCTTCCGCGTCACCCAGGAGCGCGGACGTTTCGTGCCGTCGTCGCTGGCGCAATACGTCCTCGCGACCGTCCATCCGTCGGCGCTGCTCCGCGCGCCGGACGAGGAGACCCGTCATCGCGAGACGCAGAGGTTCGTGGACGACCTCCGGGTCGTTGCCGAGGTTTTGTAGCGGTATAATCCGGTCACGATGACCCCGCTCGACGGCGCGCGAAAAACCCAGCTTCGCCGGGAACTTGAGGCGATGCTCGGGCGGGGCGCCGTGCTCAGCGATCCCGAAGAACTCCTCGTGTACGAGTCCGATGGGCTGACGCTCTTTCGGGCCCTGGCGGACTTCGTCGTGTTCCCCACGTCGGCCGAGCACGTGAGCGCGATCGTCAAGCTGGCCAATCGCGAGGGCTTACCCTTCGTGGCGCGCGGCGCCGGCACCGGGCTCTCCGGCGGTTGCCTGCCCGCCGAGGGCGGCATCGTCATCTCGCTCATGCGCATGAATCGGATCCTCGAGATCGACTACGAGAATCAGGTCGCGGTCGTCGAGCCTGGCCTGGTGAACCTGCACCTGTCCTGGGCCGTCGGGCAGCGCGGCTACTACTACGCTCCCGATCCTTCCAGCCAGCAGGCCTGCACCATCGGCGGCAACATCGCCAACAACTCCGGCGGCCCGCACACGCTCAAGTACGGGGTGACCACGAATCATGTCCTGGGGCTCGAGGTCGTCATGCCCGACGGCGACATCGTCTGGCTCGGCGGCAAGACGCGCGAGAGCTTCGGCTACGACCTGGCCGGAGTCTTCGTCGGTTCCGAAGGCACCTTTGGCGTCGCCACCAAGGTCTGCGTTCGCATCCTCAAGAAGCCGCAGGCGGTGAAGACCATCCTGGCCGTGTTCGAGCGCGTCGACCAGGCCTCGGCCGCCGTGTCCGCGATCATCGCGCGAGGTCTGGTGCCGGCCGCCGTCGAGATGATCGATCAGCTCACCATCGCCGCTGTCGAGGATGCGTTCGGCTGTGGTTATCCGCGCGACGCGGCCGCCGCTCTTCTGGCCGAGCTGGATGGGCTCGCCGTCGGCATGGACGCGCAGGTCGCGCGCATCGTGGAAGCCTGTCGCGATTCCGGCGCCCGCGAGGTGCGCACGGCGCGCGACGAGACCGAGCGCCAGCTCCTCTGGAAGGGGCGGAAATCAGCCTTCGGCGCCTACGGCCGCGTGTCGCCCGCCTACATGGTGATGGACGGCGTGATTCCGCGGACGAAGCTGCCCTACGTGCTCTCGCGCGTGAACGAGATCGTCGCGGGCCATGGCCTGCGCGTCGGCAACGTCTTCCATGCCGGCGACGGCAACCTCCATCCCAACATCCTCTACGACCCGCGCAAGCCGGGCGAGGAGGCGCGCGTGGTGGAGGCGGGCGCCGAGATCATGCGGCTCTGCGCCGAGGTCGGTGGTTCGATCTCGGGCGAGCACGGCATCGGGCTGGAGAAAGCCGACTTCATGCCGTTCATCTTCTCGGCTGCGGATCTGGAATTCATGCACCGACTCAAGCGTGCGTTCAACCCGACGGGCCGCTGCAATCCCGGCAAGATCTTCCCGACGCGGAAGTCGTGCGGCGAGGCCGGGCCGGTGGCCTATCGGCCCCACCCCATCGAAGAGAAGGGACTCGCCCAGCGCTTCTAGCGCGGGCGAGGAAATCGCCCGTGGATATCGCGGTTCTCGACAAGCTCCGAGCCGTCGTTGGTCCCGCCAACGTCCTCAGCGACGTGGACCTCGCTCCGTACGTCGTCGAGGGGCGCACGCCCGAAGCCGCCCTCTTTCCGGGTTCGGTCGACGAGGTGCGTGCCGTCGTCGAGATCGCCGCGGGAGCGGACGTCCCGATCGTGCCGTGGGGTGGGGGGACGGCCGCCGCCGTTGGCACGCCGGCCCCGCGCGCCGGACTCGTTCTGGGCCTGAGGCGACTCGCCCAGCTGCTCGAGCACGAGCCGGGCGATCTGACGGCGACTGTCGAGGCCGGCATGACGATGGCCACGCTTCAGTCGGCGCTGCGGGCGCGTGGTCAGTGGCTCTCGCTCGATCCGCCCGACCCCGAGCAGGCGACGATCGGTGGCGTCATCGCCGCCAACGCCTCGGGGCCGCGCCGACACCTGTACGGGACGGCCCGGGACCTTCTGATCGGCGTGACCGTCGTCACCGGTGACGGCGTCGTGGTCAGGGGCGGTGGCAAGGTGGTCAAGAACGTCGCGGGCTATGACCTGCCGAAGCTCTTCGTGGGCTCTCACGGAACGCTTGGCGTCATCGTGAGCGTCACCGTCAAGCTGCGCCCGTTGCCCGACGACGAACGGCTGGTGGCCGTGGTGTTCGATCGATCGAAGGACGCCGGCGCCGCCGCGCGCGCCGTGATGGGCTCCGACCTGATCCCGAACGCGCTCGAGCTGGTCGACGCCGAGGCGTCCCGTGCTCTCGGGCTGGACTCGGCCGTGGGTCCCGGTGGGTGCGCGTTGATCGTTGGGTTCGACGGTGTCGGCGAGCAGGTCGAGTGGCAGTGCGGCGAGCTCGGTCGCATCACGGCACCGCTCGGGGGCCGCGCCGTTCGACCGCTCCCGGAGGAGGCGTGGACGCGGCTGGCTTCAGCGGCGCGCGACGCCTTCGATCCGCCGGCCGCCGTCATGAGGCTCATCGTCCTGCCCGCCGCAGTCACTGAAGCGATCGAGCACGGTGCGAGCGCGGCGCGGCAGCGAGGGCTGAGGAGCGCGTGGAGCTGCCACGCCGGTGTCGGTGTGATCACCGCTGCGCTGGCCTCGAGCGGCGCTCTCCCCGAGCCCGGCCCGATCGCCAGTGTCTTGCACGACTGGCGGGCGCTGGCGCGAGCTGCCGGTGGCCACGCGACGCTGGACTGGGCGCCGCTGGCCGTGAAGTCGGCAGTTCCGGTGTGGGACGACGCCGGCGCCGCGGGGCGGATCATGCAGCGGCTCAAGGCGAGTCTCGATCCCCACAACGTCCTGAACCCCGGCCGCTTCGTGGCCGGGATCTGAGCGCGATGGCTCACGCGGTGTCCGACCAGCCCGTCGCGCCCGGGCCACTGAGCCTCCACGGGCTGAGCGTCGAGGGTGTGAACCAGTGCGTTCACTGCGGCCTCTGTCTTGCGTACTGCCCGACATTTTCCGAGCTCGGCACGGAGATGGACTCGCCCCGCGGCCGGATCTTCCTGATCAAGTCGCTGGCCGAGGGCCGCGTCGCCCTGACCGACTCGGTCGCCGAACATCTCTCGCTCTGTCTCGATTGCCGCGCGTGCGAGACCGTGTGCCCCGCGGGCGTGCCCTACGGACGGCTGATCGAGGCGGCCAAGGCCGAGATCGAGCTTCAGCGTCCGGGCAGCCTGGTGCGGCGGGCGTTTCGTTGGCTGAACTTCGGGGTGGTCCTCGGCCATCCGCGCGTCTTGAAGGTGGCCGCGGCCGGCCTCCGGCTCTACCAGGCGTCGGGGCTCCAGGGCGTCGTGCGCAGAAGTGGACTCGTGCGCCTGCTACCCGGAACGCTTCCGGCCTGGGAGGCGCTGTTGCCACCGCTGCCGGCGGGCGCCGACCGACGGCCACTCCCGCCCCTGATCCCTGCAGAGGGCGCTCGCCGAGCGCGCGTGGCCTTGCTCAGTGGATGCATCCAATCGGTCGTCTTCGGCGCCCACAACCGCGCGACGGCGCGCGTCCTGGCCCGAAACGGCTGCGAGGTGGTCGTGCCCGAAGAGCAGGGCTGCTGCGGCGCCCTCAATGCGCACGGCGGTGATCACGCGCGGGCGCTCGACATGGCGAAGCGCACGATCGAGGTCTTCGAGCGGCAGCGCGCCGACGCCATCATCGTCAACACGTCGGGCTGCGGCGCTCACATGAAGGCCTACGGCGCGTGGCTTGGCGACGATCCCGCATGGGCCGAGCGAGCGGCCCGGTTCTCGGCATCGGTACAGGACGTCGCAGAGTTCCTCGCGCGCGAGACTCTCCGCGGTCCGCTGCACTCGGTGCCGATGACCGTCACCTATCACGACCCCTGCCATGTCGTGCACGGCCAGAAGATCCGGACCCAGCCGCGCACGCTCCTGGCGCAAATTCCGGGTCTGAAAGTCATCGACCTCAAGGAATCGGACTGGTGCTGTGGCTCGGCCGGCATCTACAACCTGACGCAGCCCGAGATGGCGACCCGCCTGCTCCACCGAAAGGTGCAGAACGTGCTGGCGACCGGTGCCGAAGCCGTGGTGACCGCGAACCCGGGGTGCATTCTTCAGATCCAGGCCGGCCTGCGCGCTCACGGCTCGAATGTGCCGGTGGTCCACCTCGTCGAAGTGTTGGACAGGGCCTACCAATGAGCGATCCTGCCTCCACGCCGCGCGAACACAAGGCCACCGCGCCACGGTCGATCGGCTGCTTCGTGCTCACGATCTCGGACACGAAGACGCCGGAAACGGACACGAGCGGCGCCGTCATCCGGGAGCTGCTCAACGCTGGAGGCCACACCGTCGTGGGATCGAGCGTCGTGCGCGACGAGCCGGCCGACGTCCAGCGCGTCGTCCGGAACGCGTGCGCGGATCCGAAGGTACAGGCGGTGATTCTGACGGGCGGCACCGGCATCACCTCGCGCGATTCGACGTACGAAGCCGTGGAGGCGCTGCTCGACAAGCGGCTCCCCGGCTTCGGCGAGCTCTTCCGGATGCTTTCCTACCAGGAAGTCGGTGCGGCTGCCATGCTGTCACGCGCCCAGATGGGCGTGCGTGATCGCCGCATCGTCGTGTCCCTGCCGGGTTCGCCGAATGCCTGCCGCCTCGCCCTCGAGAAGCTGCTGTTACCGGAGCTTGGTCACCTTGTGCGGGAAGTCAGCCGCTAGCCCTGTCCTTGCGCTGGCTCTGCTGATTCTGGCTCAGCTCGGTGGCAGCCTGCGACCGAACTCCGCGATCGATCAGCTCGAACGGTCGGTCCGGAAGCCGCTGCCGTCGCTGCCGCCGGCACCGGCGCCGCGCTCAGACCAGATCTGGGTGCCCGACCGTTACTTCCCGACGCCCGAAGGCGGGAACGCCCACGTGCCGGGCCACTGGGAACAACGTCTATCGGACCGCGAGTATTACGTCCCGCCGCTCCAGGTCTGCACCCAGGCCGGACAATGCGTGACCACGCCCGCCGGCGTTCGACCGCAAGCCCCGGAGAACCGCCAGTCGCCCTGAGTTTGTGGCCCGTGGCATGGGCGGGCGCGCACAGGCGCTATACTCGTTCAGTCGGCGATTGCCAAGGAGGATGCTCCATGCGAGGTAGCGGGTCCCGAGCGCTCGTGGCGGTGGTGGCCTTGGNNCAAGGTGCTGGCCGCTCCGCCGGAGCTGGCGCGCTTCAACGACCTGCTGGCCGATCTGGCCGAGCGGCTGAAGCCGGCCATCGTTCATGTGCGCGTCCGACGTGAGGCGCCGACCAGCGAAGAGGGCCAGGAGCCCCAGGAGCGTCGCGCGAGCGGCTCGGGCTTCATCATCGATTCCGAAGGTGTCATCGTGACCAACGCCCACGTCGTCGAGGATGTCAACACCGCTCAGGTCCGGCTCTTCGACGGGCGTCGCTTCACCGGTAAGGTCATCGGACGCGACAGCCGGGTCGACCTCGCGCTGCTCAGGCTCGACGGCGTCAAGGGGCTGCCGACGCTGGCGCTGGCGGACTCCAACCGCGTTCGTGTCGGCGAGTTCGTCCTTGCGCTCGGCCATCCCTTCGGTCTCGAGCACACCGTCTCGTTCGGGATCGTGAGTCGCAAGGGCGCCCCGCTCACGGTGGCGGCCCCGGGCTTCGATTTCATCCAGACGGACGCCGCGATCAACCCGGGGAATTCCGGTGGGCCGCTCGTGAACATGGCCGGCCAGGTCATCGGCGTCAACAGCATGGCCGCCCGCAACGGCTCGATCGGCTTCGCCATCCCGTCCAATGTCGTGAAAATGCTGACGCCGCAGCTCATCGCCAAGGGTCAGGTCGAGTGGGGCTGGCTCGGCGTGAGCATCACCGAGGTGGGAGACGACGACGTCCCGCGGCTCAAGCTGCGCGACTCGCGCGGCGTTCTGATCCGTTCCGTGATGCCGGGCGAGCCGGCCGATCAGGGCGGGGTGAGGCCGAATGACGTCATCGTCGCGCTCGACGGCTCGCCGCTGGACGGCCCGCGCGATCTTCAGCGCGTGGTGGCGTCCACGCCGGTCGGCAAGAAGATCCGCGTGACGGTCCTGCGTGATGGCCGGGAGCAGCAGCTCGACGTGACGATCGGACGCTACAAGGCGACCGAAGAGCGCAAATAGCTAGGCGCGAGCCCGCGGCGTCTCCAGCGCTGCGAGCGTGACTTTCGCCCACGGCTCTTCCAGAGTCGGCGTCGGCCTGTAGGTGATGGCCTGAGTGATCCGCATCCCGCCCTCCCAGTCGGCGGCCGCGTCCTCCAGCACCTCGTCCACCGCGAGCAGGAAGTAGCCGAGGCCGAATGGCTCGCCGCCCGCGACGGGCAGCGGGCCATCGAGTGAGCGCAGCTTCACGTAGACGATGGTGTCCGGCTCCACGGCGATCAGCGTGGCCGTGCCCCGCTCCGCCATGTTGCGCGCGCTGCGGCTCGCAGCCTGGATCACGAGACCGATCGTGCCCGCGTCATACGCGCGGATCTCCAGGTAACTCACGAGCATCGGATGGGGCCGCCCGGTCGCGTCCACAGTCACGAACGGCATGCCGATGCCGAGCCGGCGCGCGAGGTCGCGCTGCGAGAAGCGATCGACCAGCGCGGGCGTCAGCCTCGGGCCCCGACTCGCCGTCATCGTGCCTCCGGTGGCTCGAAGCCGACCATCTGCAGTCTCTCGCGCACGTCGATCTCGCTCACCGTTGAAACGGCCAGGGAAGGGACGATCACGGCAAGTGCCGCGGCGAGCCTCATGGCAGCGGAGTCGGGTCGTCGACGAAGACCGTGTACTTGCGCGGCTTCACGGCGGCGTGGGCGGGATCGACATACACGATGGAGGACTGGCCGCGAATGGCGCGCGGCAGGATGGATACCCGGATGAAGCTCGTCGGCGCGGTGGCCGAGGCGATCGCATGAACCGGCTCGATGCCGCTCTCGAACCACGCGTCGCCGGGCTTCATGACGCGCCTCGGCGCGCCGCCGACACGCACGTCCAGCTCGCCCGCGATCAGCCGGCGGATGCCGCCGCCCTTGTGACCGTGGGGCAGCGCTTCGCCTCCGGGCGCGAAATCCACGCGGTCGCAGCGGATCAGGTACTGGCCGGCCTCGTCGAGGTCCATCGCATGCGCGAGCACGGCGCGAGTTTTCTCGGCCGGGTTCTTCGCACCGAGCAGCTCGTAGCGGAGGAGCGTCGCGCCGTTCCGGCCGGCGGTCAGCGACTCGCCCTCGGGGCTGTGCCAGGCGCAATCCGTCGCGATCGATACGTGCCGGGTACCGGTATTGACGTCGACGTCGCCGGCCAGCACGTAGATGATGTGCGGAACCGCCGCAAGTCCGAGACCCGCTCTCGGCTCCAGATGGTGTTCGCAGAGGCGGAGCGTGTAGGCACCCATCAGGTGCCCGTGATTCTAGTATCCGAGGCGCCGGTCGACCACTTCCCGCAGCGGCTGGCCGGTGGCGAACCGCTCGAGGTTGTCCACCCACAGCTCGGCGACCAGCTCGTCGCGTCGCGGGTGCAGGCCGCCCACGTGAGGGAAGATGACGATGTTCTCCGTCGTCCACAGCGGTGAGGTGACAGGCAGCGGCTCCTCGCGGAAGACGTCGAGCACGGCGCCGGCGATGCGCTTGGCCGCGGCGGCTTCCACCAGGTCGGCGTCGACGACGAGGTCGCCGCGCGCGAAGTTCAGCAGCCAGGCACTCGGCTTCATGAGCGCGAGCGTCTGCTTGTTGATGATCCCGCGCGTCGACGTCACCGAGGGCAGGAGCACCAGGACGAAGTCGGAGTCCCCGAGCACGCTACCGATGCCGTCGGGACCCAGGACGCGGTCGACGTGAGCCATCGGCGCCGCGTCGCGCCTGGTGCCGATCACACGCATGTCGAGCGCGGCGGCCTTGCGAGCGACCTCGGCGCCGATTGCGCCCAGCCCCAGAATGCCCAGCGTCTTGCCGGCCAGCGTGTCGTTCACCCGGCGACGCCAGCGCGACTCACGCTGGTCGAGCACGATTCCGGGGATCTGCTTGGCCACCATGAACAGCGCGGCCAGGATGTGCTCGGGCATCGAGAGACGGTGCGTGCCCCGCGCGCACGTGAGCACGGCCGACGCCGGGCAGGTCGGGGGAGGCAAGCCATTGCTCGCATCCCCCGGTGAGCGACTGGATCCACCGAAGCCGCGGCGCCCGATCGGCCAATCGTGGCAACGGCCTCCACGCCAGCAGCGCCTCGGCGCGGGCGAGCACCGCGTCGCCGGGATCCTGGGAAGGGGGTGAGGAGACCAGCTCGAACGTCGATGCCAGGCCCGCCGACTCGGCGGCGCGCACGTACGCCGCCGGCGTCTCCGTACAGAGCAGGACGGTTCGCGTCGCGGTCAGCCGGCGTGCCCGGCCGGCGTGGCTTCACAGGCCGCGCCGCCGGTCATATGGATCGACAGGTCCTTGATCGTCGGCGAGGTGCCGCAGAGCGGGCAGTTCGGATCGCGCCGCAGCTTCACCTCGCGGAAGCGCATGCCGAGGGCATCGTAGGTGAGGAGACGGCCGACCAGCGGCTCGCCGATGCCCAGCAGGACCTTGACGGCTTCGGTCGCCTGGATCGTTCCAACCACTCCTGGGAGCACGCCCAGGACGCCAGCCTCGCTTCAGGAGGGGACGAGGCCCGGCGGCGGCGGTGTCGGGTAGAGGCAGCGGTAGCACGGGCCCTCGTTGGGCGCGAACACCGTCGCCATGCCCTCGAACTGGAAGATCGAGCCGTGGATGTTGGTCTTGCCCGCTAGGTAGCAGGCATCGTTCATCAGGTAGCGCGTCTCGAAGTTGTCCGAGCCGTCGACGATCAGGTCGTAATCCTTGATGATGTCCATCACATTGTCCACGGTGATGCGCGTGGCCAGCGGGATGATGTTGACGTCCGGATTGAGCGCCTTGAGCGTGCGCGTGGCCGACTCGACCTTGGGCTTCCCGATGTCGGCGGTCGTGTGGAGGATCTGGCGCTGGAGGTTGGTGATGTCGACCACGTCGCCGTCCATCACTCCGAGCGTGCCCACGCCGGCCGCGGCCAGATAGAAGGCCGTCGCCGAGCCGAGGCCGCCGGCGCCGATCAGGAGCACCTTGGAGCGCAGCAGGCGGCGCTGGCCTTTCTCACCCACCTGGTTCAGGAGGAAGTGCCGGCTGTAACGCTGGATCTGATCAGCCGTGAGCGGCATATCCCGCACGGTCGGCAGGCCGGACTGCGCCCACTTCTGATACCCGCCGCCGAGGTTGATGACGTTCTGGTAGCCCAGCTCTTTCAGGACCTTCGCCGCCAGGACGGAGCGCAGTCCGGTCTGGCAGTACAGAACGACCGGCGTGGTGGGGTCGGCCACTGCGCCCGCGACGCGGAACTCCAGGAAGCCGCGGCTGATATTGGTGGAACCCTCGATGTGGCCGTCCCGATACTCGTCCGGGTCGCGGACGTCGATGACGGCCAGCGGCTCGCGCGACTTGATGCGCCGCTGGACCTGTTCGGGGCTCTCCTCGGGCACGACCTGCCGTGCCTCGGTGATCATCTCCTTCAACGTCTTCATCGACTCGATGTTACCCCCATTCCGGTCGGTTGTTATCCCGCGTGAACTTTTACGGAACCGAAACGCACCCTGCGCCATTTCTTGGGCGTCGGCTTCAGAGGGCGTTTGGTCACAACTCCCGACGCCCACGGTGATGCCCCCTTACCTGCTCCCTTCTCAAAGGAGGCCACAATGCCACACCCCGGACGAATTCGGTTCCTTCCCCTGCTCTTCATCCTGCCACTGATCGCCGTGCCGGCCATGGCCGGCGACGACCATCGTGA
>MNEG01000149.1 GCA_001917585.1 Candidatus Rokubacteria bacterium 13_1_40CM_68_15 | reverse complement strand
ACCGGTCGGCCCTCTTCTCGCCGAGCTGACGGCGGCCGGCGCCACGGCCGTCACGGCGACGGACGCGCACGCCGCCCGGTGCCGACTCTCACGCGAGACCCTGGCGGCGGTTGCCGACCGGATCGCCGCGCTCGGACTCGAGGTGCAGCTGCTGTGCGCCACCGACACGCGCGAGCGCTCCGGTGACTTCACGTTGACGTACGTCTTCGCTCCTCCTCGGGGTCGCCCGCAGCTGACGGCGCTGGTGGCGGTTCCCGCCAGCGAGCCGCGGTTTCCATCGCTCGCGCTGCGCTCGTTCGCCGCCAGCCGGTTCGAGCGCGAGATCCACGACTTGCTCGGACTCGTCCCGGTCGGGCATCCGGACCCCAGGCGCCTGGCCGTCCATCAGTTCTGGCCGGACGGTTACTTTCCTCAGCGCCGCGACGTGGCGATCCGTCGTGACTTCGCCGACGCCGGGCAGCCGTTTCCCTTCCGGCGTGTCGAAGGCGACGGCCTCTTCGAAATCACGGTGGGCCCCGTGCACGCGGGGATCATCGAGCCCGGTCACTTTCGCTTCACCGTCGAGGGCGAGACGATCGTCAACCTCGAGACGCGCCTGGGCTTCGTGCACAAGGGGACGGAAAAGCTCTTCGAGACGCTGCCGCTCGAGCGGACGCCTGCGCTCGCCGAGTGTGTGTCGGGTGACGAGACGGTGGCCCACGCGCTGGCCTACTGCCAGGCCCTGGCGGCGCTGTCCGGCGCGGAGATTCCCCGGCGGGCGGCGTCGCTTCGCGTCATCCTCCTCGAGCTCGAGCGGCTCTACAACCACGTCGGCGACGTCGGCATGATCGTCAACGATACCGGGTTCGCGTTCGGTCACGCCCACTGCTTCCGCCTGCGCGAGGAGCTGCTCCGCCTCAACGCGCGATTCACCGGTCACCGCCTCATGCGCGGCGCGATCGTGCCGGGCGGAGTCGCCGATACGGTGAATCGCGCCGTCCTCGACGACCTCCCCGGCGCGGTCGATCGTCTCGTCGCCGAGTTCCTCGAAATCGCCGAGCTATCGCTGGACAACAGTCTGGTGCTGGAGCGGTTGCAAGGCACCGGACGTCTCACGACGGCGACCGCGCGAGAGATGCAGGTAGTCGGCCTGGTAGGACGGGCGAGCGGCATCGACGCCGACCTGCGCCGTGACGCACCGTTCGCGGCCTACGACAAGCTCGACGTGGTGGTGCCGACGTACGAGACGGGTGATGTGTGGGCCCGTACGATGGTCCGGATCCGCGAAGCGCGCGAGGCGGCCCGCCTGATCGCACGAGCGGTGGAGCACCTCCCGGCAGGCCCTCCGCGCGTCGAGCTGCCTCCGCTACGCGAGGGTGATCAGGTCAGCGCCGTCGAGGCGTGGCGCGGTCCCGTCTGGTACTGGGTGATGGCGGGTGGCCCCGATCGGGTCGAGCGCGTGAAGATCGCCGATCCGTCGTTCAGGAACTGGCCGTCACTGGAGTATGCCGTGCTGAACAACATCGTCCCGGACTTTCCACTCTGCAACAAGTCCTTCAACCTCTCGTATTCCGGGAGCGACCTGTAGCGAGGAACGATCGGTCACTTCATGGTCTTGGTGGCCGTTTGTCCACACGTCTCGCACTTGTAGTGGAACGCCGTCTGGCCCTGCTTGTTCTTGTCGAAGCCGGTCCGGCGCAGCCCGGCTCCACACTTCGAGCATTTCCCTGCCTTCGTCATCCGGCGCCCTCCGTCCTCGTCCGTCCACGCCGCCCCGCTGCATTTATCCGATGTACGAGTAGACGTAGGCGCACGTCGGCCGGTTGACGTTGACTCGGCCCGTCGGGCGGCGCTACGTTACAAAGCGTGTTGACGCCGGGTGAGCGCGCGCTCCTGTTTGAGGCCTGCTGGGACCATCCGGTCGCCCATTGCGGACGTTGTGGAGGCTCTTTCAAGCCCCCTCAACTCGCCGACCTCTTTCGTGGCTACAGCCACCTCTGCCCAAAGTGTCGTCGCGATCTGTCCTCGTCGATCAGACAACATCTCGTCGCGTGTGCGACCGCCACGCTTCTGGCGTCTCAAGACGTCATCGCGGACGCGAAGCCGGTGCGCGGGACGAGCACGAAGATTCGCAAAGACGCCCAGCGGCTCCGTGATGCCGTGGGCGTCGTCACGACTGAAGCTCCGGCCGTGACGTCCCGCGAGCGTCACGCGCGCGAGAAGCGAGCAGAGCGCAAGCGCGACGCCCCGCCGAAGCGCAAGTAGTACGTCAGGGCGAGATCCTCGCCGCCCCACCATCCGACGTCCTGGCGTCCCGCTTGCAGTGGTATCGCGGTATGAGAGAGGCCTTCTGGAGGTTTGCTCGGACGACCGCTTACTATCTCGGGACGGCGTGGGCGTTTTTGGCCGCAGTGCTGACCATCGTCGTGTGGGCGGCGCTCGGGCCGAAATACGGCTTCTCCGATACGTGGCAGCTCGTCATCAATACGGGCACCACGATCGTCACCTTCCTGATGGTGTTCGTCATCCAGAACACCCAGAACCGTGACAGCAAAGCGATCAATCTCAAGCTCGACGAGCTGCTTCGTGCCGTCGAAGGCGCCCGCACCGGGCTCGTGCAGCTCGAGGACCGGACCGAAGAGCAGCTCGGGAACCTCGCCCGTGAGTTTCAGAACGTAAGGGCGCGGGCGACAGCGCGACTCGACCCGGCAGCCTCCGCGCTCGAAGCGACGAACCCCGAGAACAACGCGGCCGCGTGAGCGCCAGAGACGGCCGCGCCGCGGCCATCCTCGCCCGGCGACTGCCCGCGGCAGAAAATCCGTGACCGGCCAGGCGCCCTGCATCGTTGACGCGTTTCGAACGCGCGTCTATCCTCGCGAGGCATGCGGCTCGTTGGCAAGGTCGCGTTGATCACCGGCGGCGCGGCGGGCATCGGCTTCGCATACGCGCGACGCTTCCTCGCCGAGGGCGCGCGCGTCGTGGTGGCCGACGTCGCGGATCCGGTCTCGGCGGCGCGCAAGCTCGGCACGGAGGATCGGGTGTTCGGGGTGTGGACCGACGTGAGCGACGCGGCCTCGGTGCGCGGGATGGTCGACGCGGCTGCCGCGCGCTTCGACCGCATCGACGTGCTCGTCAACAACGCCGCGATGTTCGCCGCGCTGAAGCCCCGGCCCTTCGACGAGATCTCCGAGCCGGAGTGGGATCGCGTCATGGCGGTCAACGTCAAGGGCGTCTGGAACTGCGTACGCGCCGCCGCGCCGGTGATGCGCAGGCAGGGCGGCGGGCGGATCGTCAACGTCGCCTCGGCGATCGTGGCCAAGGGCACCGCGCTCCTCCTTCACTACGTCACGTCGAAGGGGGCCGTGGTCGCCATGACCCGTGCGCTCGCCCGCGAGCTGGGCCCGCTCGGAATCACCGTCAACGCGGTCGCGCCCGGGCTGATCCTGAGCGACACCGTCCAGGCGAATCCCGACATCACGGCGTTCCAGTCGGCCGCCGTCATGCAGGCCCGCTCGCTCAAGCGCGACGCCTTCCCCGACGACGTCGAGGGCGCGGTGGTATTCCTCGCTTCCGACGACAGCGCGTTCATGAGCGGCCAGACGCTCATCGTGGACGGCGGCTCCGTCTTCTCCACGCTCTGATCCATGACCAACGTCCCGGTCATCGATGTCGCACCGGCCCGGCACGGCGGCGCGGCGGAGCGCCAGCGCGTGACCCTTGCCATCGACGGCGCCTGTCGAGAGATCGGGTTCTTCGCCATCAGCGGCCACGGAGTGCCCCATCGCCTCGTCGACGATCTTCGCCGGCTGGCGCACGGGTTCTTCGCGCTGCCGCTCGCCGAGAAGCTCGCGGTCCGGCATCCCGTGGAGGGCACCAACCGCGGCTATCACCCCGTCGGCGGCGAAGCGCTCTCGAAGGCGAACGACGCCACGGCGCCGCCCGATCTCAAGGAGTTCTTCCACGTCGGCCCCGTCGACACCACCGCCGACCCGTACTACACCGGTCCTGGCGGCCGCCGGCACTTCGAGCCGAACATCTGGCCGGCGGCGCCGCCCGGCTTCACGCAGGCGGCGACGCTGTACTACCGTGCCATGAGCCAGCTCGTCGTGTTCCTGATGCGGTTGGCCGCGACTGCGCTGGACGTGGACGAGGCCTTCTTCGACGACAAGGTCGACCGATCGATCGGCACGATGCGGTTGAACTACTATCCGGCCCAGACCGTGTCGCCGAGCCCGGGCCAGCTCCGCGCCAGCGCCCACACCGATTACGGCGGCTTCACGATCCTGAGTGGCGAGGACGTGCCGGGAGGATTACAAGTCAGGACGCGGAGCGGCCGCTGGATCGACGTGCCGACGTCGCCCACCACGTTCGTGGTCAACATCGGCGATCTACTCATGCGCTGGACGAACGACCGCTGGCTGTCGAACATGCACCGCGTCGTGAACCCACCCGCCGGGGATGCTCCAAGCCGCCCGCGACTGTCCATCGCCTTCTTCAATCACCCGAACTACGACGCGCTCATCGAGTGCCTGCCCTCGCAGGGCAAGGCGAAACACCGGCCGGTGCTCTCGGGCGAGTATCGCGACCTGAAGTACGCGAAGACCGGGTTGAGTGTCGCTGACACGGAATTTTCTCGAACCGATGGCGACGCGCGTCGTACGATACCGTCCAAGGAGCGTTGATGCCATGACGCGACGAAGGATCGTCTTCTTGAGGATGCTGGTGGCTGGCGTGACGCTGGGGCTCACCGCTCACTGCGGCGGCGGATACGGCGAAGCGACCGAGCCGGCTCCGGGCGCGTGGACGGGCGGGGCGGCAGTGGGATTCCTCGGAAACACCGCCGACAGCACGGCGTTCGCGATGAACCTGAACGTCGAGAGGTTCATCAATCGCAGCTTCTCCGTCGGGCCCTTACTGCAGTTCGGTGTCACCGGCGACATGACGCAGATCGGGGCGTCGGGCCAGGTGAAGTACTGGATGGATCTCTCCAGGGCCCTGAAGCTGACCGCGCAAGGCGGCGTCGGCTTCCTGCACACCGACTTTCGTGGGAGCGACACGACGTTCCTGATTCCGATCGGTGTCGGATTCGACTACGCGTTGAACCGCAACGTGAGCGCCACGGCCACGTTCCTGCTGAACCTCACCGACGTCGATCGGGGCTTCGGGACCCACCGGCACGTCATGCCCGGGCTGACGTTCGGACTCCGCTTCTAGCTCACAACGCTCGGGCGGGATGTCGATCGCCGCCCGAGCGTCCCCCGCTTACAGGTACTGGCCCGTGGTGACGATGCGCTCGACGTCGCTCGTCCGGGCCTGGGCGTCGACGACGACCGGCTTGATGGCGACGATGCGGTCGCGCTTCCTGCCCGCGATCTTCGCCCAGTCGTCGGGATTGCTGGTGTTCGGCAGGTCCTCGTTCTCCTTGAACTCCTCGCGCACGGCGGCGACCAGATCCGTGCTGCTGATGCCCTTGTCGCCGCGGTTGATGTAACGCTTGAGCGCGAGCTTCTTCGCTCGGCACACGATCGACTCGATCATGGCGCCCGATGAGAAGTCCTTGAAGTAGAGCATCTCCTTCTCGCCGTTGGCGTAGGTGACCTCGAGGAAGCGGTTCTCGTCGGCCGGGCGGTACATCGCCTCGACCACCGTGGCGATCATCGCGTCAACGGCCGCCTCGGGGCCGCCGGCCGCCCGTACCTCGGACTCGGCGATCGGCAGCTCGGGAGTCAGGTACCTCTTGAAGATGTCGGTGGCGCCGACCTGATCAGGACGCTCGATCTTGATCTTCACGTCGAGCCGGCCCGGACGCAGGATCGCGGGGTCGATCAGGTCCTGGCGGTTGGAGGCGCCGATCACGATGACGTTCCTGAGGCCCTCGACGCCGTCGATCTCGGCCAGGAGCTGGGGCACGATCGTGCTCTCCACGTCGGACGAGATGCCGGTGCCGCGCGTACGGAACAGCGCGTCCATCTCGTCGAAGAACACGACGACCGGCACGTCCTCGTTGGCCTTCTCCTTGGCCTTCACGAAGATCTCGCGGATCTTCCGCTCGGTCTCGCCGACGTACTTGCTGAGCAGCTCGGGGCCCTTGATGTTCAGGAAGTAGCCCTGGATCTTCTCGCCGCGCTTCTCCGAGATCTTCTCGGCGAGGTTGTTCGCGACCGCCTTGGCGATCATGGTCTTGCCGCAGCCGGGGGGCCCGTACAGGAGCACTCCCTTGGGCGGTGAGAGCTGGTGCTCCTTGTAGTAGTCGGCGTAGAGGTAGGGCAGCTCCACCGCGTCCTTGATCGTCTCGATCTGCGCGCCGAGGCCGCCGATGTCCTCGTACCCGATGTCCGGCACTTCCTCCAGCGACAGGTCCTCGACCTCGCTCTTGGGGAGCCGCTCCAGCAAGTAGCCGGACCGGGCGTCCATGAGGATGTGATCGCCGATCTTCAGGCGCGTGGCGCGCAGCGGGTCGGCGATGATGCCGACCTTGTCTTCGTCAGCGCGCAGCGTGACGATCGCGCGCTCGCCGTCGAGCTGCTCCTTGACGATGACGACCTCGCCCTGGACCTCGTACCCCGCCACGGCGATGACGTTCAAGCCCTCGTTCAGGATCAGCTCCTGGCCGGGCCGGAGCGACGGGACGACGATCGAGGGATGCGCGTTGACCTTGGCCTTGCGTCCCTGCGTGAGGACGTTCACGGTGCCGTCGTCATTGGTCGAGAGGTAGATGGCGTAGGTCGCCGGCGGCGCCGTCAGCTTGTCGACCTCTTCCCTGAGCGCGGTGATGTACTCGCGGGCTTCCGCGAGCGCTTGCCGCAGCTTCTCGTTCTGGCCTCGCGCGTCCGCCAGCTCGAGCGAGCGGACGTAGTCGGGCGGGTCGATGTTCGTCGTGGCCGGGCCGTGGGCGTTCATTGGACCCTCAAATTCTTTCGGTTCTAGGCCGCGCGCGCCAGCGCCACGGCCGGTTCGATGCGCCGATCGTCCCTCTGCGCCGGCTCCGCCGGCATCACCCAGGCCTCGCCCGTCAAGACGGGCTCGCCGCGGCCGTTCAGGCACTCGGTGCGGAGGCACATGCGGTTCCGGCCGTGGAGGACCTCGGCGATCTCGACACGCGCCGTGATGGTGTCGTTCAGCTTCACCGGCCGAAGGAACTTCAGCGACTGCGACAGGTACACGGCGCCCGGACCGGGCAGCTCGCTGCCGATCACGGCGGCGACGAGGGCGGCCGTCAGGATGCCGGGAGCGATCGGCTCACCGAACGACGTCGATGCTGCGAACTCGGCGTCGCGATGAATCGGGTTGCGGTCACGCTGATCGTCACGAAGCTCGCGACCAGATCCGCGTTGATCGCGCACGTCAGTTCGGCACGGTCGCCGACCACTTCTTCATCGATCGTCTTCCCGGTCATTCGCGCCTCCTTGCGATGACCGGAGTGAGCGCAACAACAGAGCCACAACGGAAAACACGAGCCGACAGTGAGGGTTGGCCCTGGAGCAGGGTGCAGGAAGCCCGGGGGTTTTGAAATTCTTTTAAAGCAACCCCGCATTCTCGACAAGAGTTGCAAAAATTACAGGAAGCGGCGCCTCGTAAGCGACGAGCGTGAGGAGATCGAGCAACTCGGCGGGCCAGGCGAGCTCGTGCCAGGCCGTGACGAACGCCGCGGCGGCGATCTCCTCGGCCGCATGCACCGTGGCTTGCCGCCGCCACCGGCCGATGCGCATGAGGTCGACGCGCGGCCTGACGCCAGCCGGGGCCCCGTTCTGTTCGATCAAGTGATGGAACAGCTCGTGGGTCAGAATCAGCTCGCGCACCTCGACGTCGCCGAGGCGGGCGCGCAACCCTTCCGCGGCCAGCACGCGCTCGAGCGCGATCACCGAGCGGCGGTACAGGGTCACGGTCGGTGGCGGTGCGGTATAGACCGCGTGATGAATGAAGCACGCCACCGCGTCGTCGCCCGCGTCTTCGACGATGCGGACGCCGGCCTCGCGCAGCAGCTCCTCGGTGGGACGGCGTTCGCCCGCTCGCATCCTGCGCGCCAGCGCGGCGCCGGCGGCGGCGGCGCCCGCGACGAGCGCCGGCCGGCTGCCCGGCGGCACGTGCGCGGCCACCGGATCTTGCTCGAGCCGCCACAGGGCGAGCCTCGCGGCGGCTTCGGGATCGGACACGATACGCCGCACGAGATCGGCGACCACTAGAGCCTTCCCCGCGCGCGTCTGGCGGCGACGACCACCACCGGTTCATCCGGGCGGCAGCCGCTCAGCTCGCTGGCGGCAATCGACACGGCGTGATCGATCGAGATCATCCCGGAGAGCTCCACCATCTGGCCGTCGAGCACGAGGTACGCATCGGGCGGAATGACGCCGTTACCGTCGTAGAGCGTCGCGCTGCTCCAGAGCGTCCGGAGCTCGTCGATCGCGGTGGCCGCCATGGCCTGCGCCACCTCGGCGTCCGCGCGCTGGACCTTGATGAAGCCACCGCGGTCGAGGACGCGGACCGGATGACGCGTCGTCTTCATGACCCACAGGCGCCGCTCGGTGACGTCGGCGACGAAGACCCAGTGCCCGCCCGTGCGTCCGGCCAGGCGCACGGCGGCCGGCTCGACCTTGAGCGAGTGCGCGGCGATCGCGCTCGCCTCGGACTCGCTCAGCGCCCTGAGGAGATCGCGCGCCCGCATCTCCGTGGCGCCCCACGCGGTGGCGCGCACCCGCTGGGTCTGCGAGTTCACCTCGATGTGGACCTGGATGCTCGCGGGATGGGCGCCGGCCCGGATGGCGGCCTCGCGCGCCTCGGCCCGGATGGCCGCAAGGTCCTCGGGGCGCGGATTCGGGATGACGCGCTCGACGCTGTCCCGGACCATCGCCAGGGCGACGCCGATCGACGAGATGACCGCGGCGTTCTCGGCGATGCGGTACTCGAGGCCGAGTCGCCGGGCGGCGTACGGGATCAACGCCGAGGCGCCGCCGCCCCCGCCTACCAGCGTCATCTGGTCGCGCTCCAGCGCGTACTCCTCGATGAGCCGCTCGATGGTCGGGACGATCTTCGCCACCGCGACGTCGAGGATTCGCCGCGCCACCTCCTCGACCGTGGTGCCGACGCGCGCGGCGAGAGGCGCGAGGGCCCGGCGCGCGGCCTCGGGACACCCGTGGGCGTAGTCGCCGGGCGGCACGACGCCGAGCGCGTTCGCCGCATCGGTGGTGGTGATCGCGATCCGCGAGTCGTCGGCGAGCCGCACCGCGACGTAATCGGAGGGATCGCCGGCCTTCGGTGGCACGAACACGAGCTCGGCGTCGGCGAGACGCTCCGCGGGCTGGAACGACGCATAGGGCAGGCCGGCGATGTGCGCGCTGCGCGGACCGACGTCCACGACGCGATCGCCGTGCACGCGCACCATGCTGCCGCCGGCGACACCGAGCACGCGCACGTCGAGGGAGCTGACGTAGGTGCGGTGCCCCCCGACCTCGGCGAACGCCACGGTCGGACGCCCGTTGCGGATCACGGCGATGTTGGTGCTGGTGCCGCCGACCTCGAAGAAGATCCCATCCGACACCCGCAGGTGCATGAGCGCGCCGGCCACGCTGGCGGCGGGACCCGAGAGCATCGTCAGGATCGGGCGCTTCTCCACCTCGCCGAGGTCCATCACGCCACCGTCACCCCGCATGATCATGAGCGGACACGTGATGCCGGCCGCGCGCACGCTCTCGTGGGTGAGCCGCGCGGTCTCCATCATCTTGGGCAGGATGCTGGCGTTGATCACGGCCGTGCGCGTGCGGATGGTGAGACCGTAGAGCTTGGTGATCTCGTGCCCACCGGTGGCGGGAAGACCGAGCTCGCCGGCCACCGCCATCACCAGCTGCTCGGCGCTCGGGTCGTCGACGCTGAAGGCGTCGGAGGCCACGATGACGCGCATGCCCCGGTCGCGCAGCGCCTCCACCGCCGTCCGCACGTCCTCGCGGCCGAGTGCGTCACTGCGGAGAAAGACGTGGCCGGCCGAGATCCGGCGCCCGGAGGCCAGCTCGACGTCGCCGATGTGCGTCTGGCTGCGCGCCAGCCGCGACTCGACCGCGCCCCGGCCCATGCCAAGGACACCCACGGCGGCGACATCACCTTCGAGCAGCGCGTTGGTCGCCTGCGTCGTGCTGTGCGCGATGAAGACGACGTCGCCCGGGCTCACGGCGGCGCCGGCGAGCACGCGACGGAAGGCCTCGATCACGCCGGCCGCCACACCCTCGCGAGCCGTGTGCGTCGTCGGGACCACCGCCTGCCCGACGATCGCGTGAGTGTCGTCGTCCACCATCACGGCTTTCGTGAAGGTGCCGCCGACGTCGATGCCGATCCGGACGAAGCGGCCCATCGAGCTACTTCGTGAACGCGCCTCCGAACATGAAGTAGGCGATGAACGCGTTGATGGCCACCATCGCCCAGCCGAAGGGCAGCGCCGTCTTCAGGAAGTCGGCGTGCGAAACCTTCGTGTAGCCGATGGTCCACAGCGTCCACGAGTTCGTCGGATCCTGGCTGCCCTGCAGGCACAGCGGGCCCCGCCAGATGAGGTAGAGGAACACCGGTGGGACATAGGCGGCGTTGAGCATGACGGCCAGCAGCGCGGCACCGGTGCCCACGATGCTGAACGGTCCGCGATAGATGGCGAGCGGAGCCAGCGCCGCGAAAAAGACGGCGGCCTGAAACGGCGTGTGCGGGATGATCGGGGCGAACACCGGGTTCAAGACCGCTTTCACCTGATCGAGCTGGCCCGCGACGATGAGCATCCCGCAGATGATCCAGAGCGCCGCGATCGTCGCGATGTCGGGGAAGGCATCGTAGAACGCCTTGTGGAACAGATCGACGGTGGCCCGCACCGTCCGCTGGCCCTGCGTCGTCACCAGCGCGAAGACGATGGCCAGGAGGAAGGCCGGGATCAGCGGCCACTTGAACGCGATGATCACGAACACCGGGACCAGCGGAGCCAGATAGGACACCCACGGCACGCGCAACCGCCGCGGCGTGACGACCGTCGTGGCCACGGCCGAGGCACGGCGCACCTGCACGCCACGGAGGTGCCAGGCCGACATGGCGAAGGCCATGAGCATGTACACCACGAACCCGATGACGTAGAACGTGAAGTACGGCTGGGCATATTCGATGCCCTTGAAGAAGTTCTTGAAGATGCCGAACTCCACCGGGTTGAGGTAGTTGCCCGAGCCGATCGCCATCGTGAAGGCCGGCGCCGCCACGCGCGCCGGGATGCCGAGCGAGAGCATGATCGGGATGGCGATGACCCCGATCGCGATGGCCGCACCCACGCCGTAGATCGACGTGAAGAGCACGCCGGTGATGAGCGAGATCGACCAGGCGACGGCGATCGGGCGGTCGCCGGCGAGCTCGACCGCGGTCCTGATCATGCTCTCCGCGATGCCGGTCTGGACGAGGATCTGACCGAACCACGCCCCGAACACGATGACGATCACCGTGCTGGCGTACTGCTCGCCGCCCTTCTGGAGCACGTTGGCCAGCAGGTCGCGGAACCCGGCGCCGGCCAGCACCGTCCACGCGATGGCCAGCGCGAGGAGCACGATGATCGGGCTCGTGCCCCGGAAGATCACCCACACCGCGATCAGGAATGCCAGGAGCATCACGATGCCTTGGAGAAGGCTCATGCTCGTACCTCCGCGTCGAGGAGGATCACCGCTCGCACGCCGTCGCCCTTCGCCATCTGGGCAAAGCCGTCGTTGATCTCGGCGAGCGCCAGGCGGCGCGTGATCAGCTCGTCGAGCTTGAGCCGACCGTCCAGGTATGCCCGGGCCAGCCAGGGAAAGTCGCGCCGCGGCCGCGCTGCCTCGACGGCGAGCCGAAACCCTTCCACCTTGCCGGCCGCCTCGAAGACGTAATCCGCGCCGCGGCCGGCGGTGAGCTCGCGCACGCGCGCGACGGCGTCGTCCCGGGCCGCGCTCACCGTGTGGGTCGCGCCGAACGCTCGCGCCAGCCCGAGCTTCCGGTCGTCCACGTCCACGGCGATGATCACGTCCGCGTTGCTCAGGCGAGCGCCCTGGATCGCGTTCAGGCCGACGGCGCCGACGCCGACGACCACCGCGGTGGCGCCGGGCGCGACGCGGGCCACGCGCGTGGCCGCGCCCACGCCCGTCATCACGCCGCAGCCGAGGAGGCACGCGCGATCGAACGGAATCTCGCGCGGGACCGCCACGGCGCTGGTCTCGTGCACGACGCAGTACTCGGCGTGCGAGGAGACGGCGGAGAAGTGGTGCACCGGACGCCCGTCCAGCGCCAGGCGCGAAGCGCCGTCGAGGAGCTGGCCCCGGGGCTGGGTGCGCGTGAAGACTTCACAGAGGATCGGTTGATCGCGGTCGCAGTAGAAGCAATGACCGCAGCTCGGGTTCCACGAGCAGACGACGTGATCACCGGGTCGCACCAGCGTCACGCCGGCGCCGACGGCCTCCACCAGGCCGGCGCCCTCGTGGCCGAGCACGATCGGCATGGGATAGACGAGCTGACCCTGGATCACCTCGAGGTCGGTGTGGCAGAGACCGCTGGCCCGGAGCTGCACCAGCACGTCGTGGGGCCCGAGCGGCTTCAGCGTCAAACGCTCGATGACGAGGGGCTGGCCGACCTCGTGGAGCACGGCGGCCCGGAACGTGGAGGGGCTCACCGCGCGGCGGCGTCGGGACTCACGGTTCCATCACGTGGTGAAGCGGTCGATGCCGGTGCCGCGGTAGAGGATCTCGGCCTGGCGCTTCATGATGGCCGCGTGGCGCGCGACGGCGTCGGGCGCCAGGTCCGTCGTCGGCGACTGCTCGGACTCGAAGTACCGGTACTCGTCGACGCCACGCACCAGCAGCGCGCTGTCGCCGTCACCGGCGACCTGGCGCACGGACGTGGGGATGTAGCGGATGGCGTAGCCGATGCGGCGATCGGCCGAGCGATTCGGCGGCGAGCTGTGGAACATGAGCACGTGGTGGAGCGACATGCTTCCCGACGGGAGCAGGATGTCGACGGCCTTCGCCTCGTCCACCTCGACCGCGATCTCCTGGCCGCGTGAAAGAAGGTTGGTCGAGGCGAACGTGTCTCGGTGCGCCACCTGCTCGGCGTGGCTGCCCGGCACCATCCGCATGGCGCCGTTCTCGACGGTCGCGTCGGTGAACGCGACCCATGCCGTGACGACGTCGGGCTTGCTCAATCCCCAGTAGGTCGCGTCCTGGTGCCAGGAGACGAAGGCGGGATCGCTCGCCTCCTTGATAAAAAAGCTCGAGCTCCAGCACAGGAGGTTCGGGCCGAGGATGTCCTCGACCGCGTCGAGGATGCGCGGGTGCCGGACCAGCCGGTCGAGCCAGGTGAAGAGCAGATGCGTCTTGTGGCGAAGCTCGCGGCGCAGCGCACCACCGTGTTCGGCCTCGTGCGTCTCCAGCCTGCGCCGGCACTCGGCGGTTTCATCGCTCGACAGCACGCGGACCGGAAAGTAAAAGCCGTCGCGATGGTACCGAGCGATCGCGGACGCTGAGAGCAGCTTCGCCATGGAAGCCTCCCCGGGGCGGGCTCAGCGTAGGTGGCTGTGCACGCTTCTGTCAAGCGCGTGTCCTCGTTCTTGCCGGTGCTCTATGAAAATGTCACCCCCTAACTGCTCAGTGAAAATGTCCCCCCGCTATGGAGACCTTCACGATGAGCAGAAAGGAAGTGCCTCGGGCGGGCCTCGTGAGAGCCGCTTTGGCGGGAAAGATCACCAACGCCGAGGGAGCCGGAGCCTTGCATCTGACCGTCCGGCAGTTCAAACGCCTCAAGGCGCGCGTTCGCACGGAGGGCGTGGCCGGGTTGCCGCATCGTTCGCGGGGCCGCCCGGGGCTGCGTCACCTGAGCGCCGACCTCCGGGAACAGGTCGTGACGCTCATGACGACGCTCTATGACGGCTTCAACGACGTCCACCTCACGGAGAAGCTTAGGGAACAGCACGCGCTGCCCGTCAGTCGCGCCACCGTCCGGCGGCTGCGCCTGGCCCTGGGGCGCCCCGCGCGCCGCCGGCGCCGGGCCCCTAAGCACCGCAGCCGGCGGGACCGCGCGCCCGCGCTCGGGCAACTGGCCCAGCTCGACGGCAGCCCCTTCGCGTGGTTCGAAGAGCGCGGCCCCGTGAGCACGCTGCACGGGGTGATCGACGACGCCACCTCCTTGCCGTTAGCCCTGGGCTTTCGTCCCACTGAAGATCTTCACGGGTACTTCACCGTCCTCAGCCAGGTTTGCCGCACGTACGGCGTGCCCACCACGCTGTACGGCGATCGGCTCAATGTCTTTCAGCGCAACGATCGCCACTGGACATTGGAGGAAGAACTGCGGGGCAAGCAAGATCCCACGCACTTCGGCCGGGCGCTCCAGGACCTCGGCGTCGGATTCATCGCCGCGCAGTCGCCGCAGGCCAAAGGCCGCATCGAACGGCTGTGGGCCACGCTGCAAGATCGGCTCACCAGCGAGCTGCGGCTGCGGGGCATCGCCACCCTCGAGGCCGCCAACGCCTATCTGCCGGAGTTCCTGGCGGACTTCCAGCGCCGTTTCCCCACGCCGCCGGCCTCACCCACCGCGGCGTGGCGCCCGGTCCCGCGCGATCTCGAGCTGATCCTCAGCTGTCGCTATCGCCGCGTCGTCGCACGCGACAACACCGTGCAGCTCGGCGGGCGCTGGCTCCAAGTGCCGCCGGGGCCCGGCGGCGCCTCCTATGCCGGCCGGCGCCTGGAAGTCCGCGAACTGCTCGATGGGCGCCTGGTCGTGATGCTCGACGGCCGGCCGCTCGTCACGCAGCCCTCTCCCTCGCCGGACTTCGTCCTCACCCCACGTACTGCCCCCAGCGCGGATCGTCGCCCCCGCGCGGCGTCCCCCGGCGCTCATCGGCCACTGCGGCAGGCGCCTGCGCTGCCCGCCACGCCCCGCGCTGCTCCGCGCACGCCACCACCGCCGCGTCACCCCTGGCGGCATGCCTTCAAACGCGAAACGCGGCTGTCCCATCCCATCAAGGGGTGACATTTTCATTGAACAGTTA